>JBLHOX010000117.1:0-8418 GCA_047623725.1 Dokdonia sp.
ATGAATCACTTTATGGAAGTAGCAAAGATGCGAGCTGCGCGTATGCTTTGGGCAAAACTAGTCGCTCAATTCAATCCTAAAAATCCAAAATCTTTAGCATTAAGAACCCATTGTCAAACCAGCGGATGGAGCCTTACAGAGCAAGATCCTTTTAATAATGTAGCACGTACATGTATTGAAGCAACGGCTGCTGCCTTTGGAGGTACGCAAAGTTTACACACCAATGCATTAGATGAAGCGATTGCACTACCTACAGACTTTTCTGCTCGTATTGCACGTAACACACAAATATACCTGCAATCAGAAACCGAAATCACGCGTTCTGTAGATCCGTGGGCAGGGAGTTATTATGTAGAATCTCTTACCGCTGCGATTACAGATAGAGCATGGGAGTTAATACAAGAGGTAGAAGAACTAGGCGGGATGACCAAAGCTATCGAAGCTGGAATCCCTAAATTACGTATAGAAGAAGCTGCCGCTCGTAAACAAGCACGTATTGATAGTGGACAAGATATCATTGTAGGGGTTAATAAGTACCGCCCCGCCGAAGAAGAATTTCTTAACATCCGGGAAGTAGATAATACAACAGTGCGTGATGGCCAGCTTGCAAGACTTAAAAGCACCAAAGAACACCGAGATTCGGAAAAAGTAACGCAGGCACTCACCCACTTGACAGAAGCTGCAAGATCTGGCGAGGGTAATTTATTATCTTTAGCTGTCATTGCGGCTCGTGAACGAGCAACTTTGGGCGAAATCTCTGATGCCTTAGAAGAGGTGTATGGTAGACATAAAGCAATTATAAAATCATTCAGTGGCGTGTATAGTAAAGAAATTAAAAAGGATCCCGCTTTCGCGAAAGCGCAACAACTCGCAAACCAATTTGCCGAACTAGATGGCAGACGTCCTCGTATTATGATTGCCAAAATGGGACAAGACGGTCATGACCGTGGTGCCAAAGTAGTCGCTACAGGATATGCAGATATAGGATTTGATGTAGATATAGGGCCTTTATTTCAAACGCCGAAAGAAGCTGCAAAGCAAGCCATGGAAAATGATGTACATATTTTAGGCGTCTCTTCCCTAGCTGCAGGACACAAAACCCTAGTTCCAAAGGTCATTGAAGAACTTACCAAACTAGGACGTCCAGATATTATGGTCATTGTAGGGGGAGTCATACCACAGCAAGATTATCAATTTCTTTTTGATGTTGGAGCGGTTGCTGTTTTTGGACCTGGCACCAAAATAAGTGAAGCTGCCATCGGATTATTAGAAATCATGATAGACCAAGTATTATAATAAAAACCACTAGTGCCCGGTTAAAATGTATACACATCTATATAGGACTATACATAGCAAGTAGTATACAGGCTTTTTAATACATAAACCCTGAGGTTCTTGACATTAGTATCTTAGGCAGGAGTAAAGAAATTATATGTATTTACAATACTTGTCAAATGATTAACAATTAGGTCTTACGTCTCATGTCTTACAGCGAAGCGGTCTTATGTCTTAATCGTACACAACTAAATAAAAACACGTAAAAACACCCGCTTTTTTATACAAAAAACATACTATTTTTGCACTAATAATAGGAAAACGTACTCCTAGAGTGAGGTGTATGATCATACTCAAAGGAACATTTCCGACGCAATATAATGGTATTTCTAGCTTTATAGAATAATTATGTTTTTACCCTAAATACAAAAAAAACATAATTAGGTAAAGCTTTGATTATATGAATTATAAAAAATAAAGTACTTTAGCACTTGAAACTATTAACCTATTTTAAATTTATCATGAAAAAATTAATCTTATTAGCTTTTGCTGCAATGTTATGTGTAGCATGTAGTGTAGAAGAAAACACAGACACTACAGAAGGGACAAACCTTGAAGTAGTTCTTGAAAACTACAAAGGGGTATTTACGACCCAAGACGGACAAACCAGAGGCGCACTTAATGTAGAGCTTTCTGAGGATAACCTATATGCTACTGGAAGCTTAGCCTTAAGCACAGGAGAAGTAATTGCAATCTCTACAGATCAAATTACAGATCTAGGAAACAGAAAAGAAATTACGTTTACATCAAGTGATCTTTCTTTTACCATGACTACTGGGGAAGAAGAAGAAATTATGGAAATAGATGCTGTAACCTTTAGAGGCGCAGAGAGTTCTATTTTAGTAGGGCAAAATACAGAAAGAGCACCATTAGCTCCTATTGTAGGATCTTATACGTGCCCTATGTGTCCAGCGCCTTTAAATAACTTAGCTGGAGAAACATTTAACCTTTTGATTGGACCTGCAAACATGTCTGGTAATTCTGCGGTATCAACACAAACAACGCTTGGATCAACTACCTATAATGGAAACGCTACACAATCAGGTTGTGCTGTTATTAATGGAGAGCAGACTACCTGTGACATAAGGAGTGGTACTATTGTAGGAGTAATAGGTACAGCATTTAATCCAGGTGGCGGTCCCGTAACTTGGTCAGGTACGCATACATATGATGATGGCCCTTCTGATTCTAGTGATTGTTCTACAGTATCGGGAACTTGGTCTTGGGCATCTTCTACGCTAGGAACTGTTGGAGGTACTTTTACTAGTAACCCTATGGGTGATTGTGCTCCTCCTCCTACAACATTACTTTTTGAAGATTTTGAGGATAGTACAGTAGGATATATTTTACGTGATGAATTTCCTACGTCACCTATAATGGGAGTAATTAACGAAGATATTAGTGAAGCATCTTCACAAGAAGATTATGTTGGTCGTGTTGCATTGTCAGATTTAGCTGCTGGTAACAACGGGTTTACAGGTTTTCAAGGAACACGCTTTTTTGGAGTAAACGACACTGACGGTGTAGCGTCTTATACTAATGCTACAGATTTTATATCTATAAATTGGAACGATATACCTACCGCTGGTTCTACAAGTATTACAGTAAGTGCTCTTTTTTCTGAAGGTACACCAGTATCTTGGGATGGGTTTGGTAATACTTCAGAATTACGAGTAGAATACTCTTTTAACAATATAACTTGGACTCCTATATTTTCGATATCGCCAAGCGTAAATGGTGTTTCCAACGTTACTGCAGCTTTTGATGGAAATAATGATGGTTTAGGAGAAGGTGCCGAACTTGGTAATAATTTTATTGAATTATCTGGATCTTTTGCAAATCCTGGAGGTGCCGCTACTGTAAGTGTACGTTTCTTTATAGAACACCTTACTGGTACTGATGAAGATGTTAATTTTGATAACGTAACCATTACTGGAAGCTAAGAAAGTTTTCATATAAACATATACACATAAAGGCTATCATATTCTGATAGCCTTTATTTTTTTGTTCTTTTCTAAGAACATATAGACTTTCTCATTCTATTTTTTATCTTCGCCCGTAAACCCTAACGACCCAGTGTTATTTAACTCCTTTGATTTTGGATTGTTCTTACCCATTGTCTTTATCCTGTATTGGATAGTAGGTCGTAAACGCATACAAGGTCAAAATGCAATACTACTTATTGCTAGTTATTTTTTTTACGGGGTGTGGGATTGGCGTTTCTTACTGCTCATCATTGCAAGTTCACTGGTAGACTTTTATGCTGGGAAATATATTGCAAAAGCACAAACAAACAAACAAAAACAACTCTGGCTGTACACCAGTCTTAGTTGGAATCTAGGCGTTTTATTTGTATTTAAGTATTATAATTTCTTTTTAGACAATCTAAGATCACTTTTTGAGATTCCAGAAAACACCTTTACCACACTAGATATTATCATTCCTGTAGGATTGAGTTTTTATACCTTTCAAACCATAGGATATACACTAGATGTATATCGAAAAAAAATTGAACCCTCTCAAGACCTATTAAAATTTTTATGTTTTGTCAGTTTCTTTCCGCAGTTGGTTGCGGGTCCTATAGAACGTGCTAGTAAACTTTTACCTCAATTTAGCAAACAACGTACTTTCGGGTTTGATAAAGCAAAAGATGGCCTACGACAAGTGTTATGGGGACTCTTTAAAAAGATTGTGGTGGCAGATAATATTGGCGTAGCTGTATTTGCTATTTATAATCACCCTGAAAATTACGGAACGCTTACCATTATCTATGGTGCATTTTTATTTTTGTTTCAGCTATATGCAGATTTTTCTGGGTATTCAGATATTGCTATAGGAACAGCCAAATTATTTGGATTTGATTTAAGCACCAATTTTAAACTTCCATATCTAGCCAATAGTGTTACAGGTTTCTGGCGAAGGTGGCATATTACCTTATCAAAATGGTTTCAGGATTATGTATACGTCCCTTTTGTTCGGGGGAACTTCTTGAACTTTTTACCAAAATCCTCTAAAAAAGTAATAGGGCTTCTACTTACAATGGGCTTAATAGGGATATGGCATGGAGCCAACTGGACGTATCTTGCTTTCGGGTTACTACACGGCGTTCTTATTGTGATAGAAGGAACAACGATTACCCGTAAAGGAAAAAAAATGAAATTACACCAGTGGTTAGAAACTGGGGTATTTTGGTCTAAATTTTATACGGTAACATTCTTGGTGGTCTCTTTGATTTTCTTTCGCGCAAGCTCACTAAACAAAGCCATTGTGATGCTCAAAGAAATGGTTACTCAAAATGTGGCTTTTTATAATTTTGACATTATTATTGGCAAAAAAATTATATTCCTTATTATCATGATTGTGGCAGAGGTTTGGAGAAAAAGATATACGCATCCATTTACGAACTTAGAAGGTGTATTTCCTAAAATAATACGTTGGGGTATTTATTACTTTTTAATCATTGCGATTATCAGATATGGGCGACCACAAGAAGAATTTATTTATTTTCAATTTTAATGATTAGAAAGTTTCTCATACAGTTATGTATTTTCTTGATTCCAGTAATCATAGGATATGTTATTGTTGAGAACTATACGCGTAACCTACCGCTTTCACCAAAAATAAAATCTGAATTTTATAAAAATCACCAAGATGATATTGAAGTCTTAGTTCTGGGCGCATCTCAAAACAGAGATGCTATCAATCCTGAGTTCTTGTCGCAAAAAGCATTAAATCTCGCATTTCCCGATCAAGATTACTATGTAGGCTCTAAACTATTAGAACACCTAGGACCAACGCTTCCTTCTTTAAAAACGGTTATTGTTCCTATTTCTTATGGGCACTTTGAAACGGCACCTAATCAAAAAAACACCTGGAAGAATAGCATCTACCGTCATTATTTTGGAGCAACAATCTCTGAAGAGTTTACATATTTTAAGGACAACCTATTGTATATTAGTTTTCCTAATTATTATTCTTCAAAAATAAGTGAGCATAGAAACGGAAAAAATAACGTAGACCATAATCAATACGGTTATAATAGAGATGTAAGTAGGTCTACATTTTCTAAGTTTAAGTATGATAGCCTTGCGATTACAAAACAAGTTGTTCATATCACTCCAATAAAGCCACATCCTGAATTTATTCCTGAAAATGTAGAAAAACTAGAAGCAATATTAACTTTTTGCGTAAAACAAAAGTACCAAATAATCCTTTTAGAAACTCCTACGACTGCTCGTTTTAAGCAACAAAGAATCCCAGAGGTGCTTCATAGAAAAGACAGCATACTAGCATTAGTTACCGCTAAGTATAACGTACGTTATATACACGAAGACTCCAATAATGGGTATTCTATAAAAGATCATAGAGATGATAACCATTTAAGTACTCAAGGAGCAGAGAAGTTTACAAAACGTTTAAATAATCTATTAAATCAATAGTGAAGTAATCTACGTTACTAAAATTATAGATACCCCTATTTAATTAACTCTAAGCCAAAGATTCCCAGAATCAATGTCTCGAAGGGTAAGTTCGTCTACAATTTCAAATCTGATGACAAGATCTTCAAAATACTGAAAATCAATTACAACAGAGCTTTCAATACGTTCATAATTTTCTCTATAAACAATATCCCCCCCTCCTAAAAGAATATCCACTTGAGTATCATTGATAAAATTTGCAAAAGATATGCATCCAGCTATTCCACTTGGATCTGGAGTACAGTCTGGGAATGTATATTGATATTCAGCCCCTAGCAAAGAAAATGTCCCCGTATCCTCATTTTCATCAGAAGAGCAGGAAAAAACAAATAGAGAGAAACATAATAAGAGGTAGAAATTTTTCATGAATATTTTTTTTATAATGATCTCGTTTGTATTCTTTATTGTTAAGCATTAAGGAATCCATTTTTTATCAAAATTAGGCTTACGTTTTTCTAAGAATGCATTTCTACCTTCTTGTGCTTCGTCTGTCATATAGGCAAGTCGCGTAGCTTCTCCTGCAAATACTTGTTGCCCTACCATACCATCGTCTGTAAGGTTCATAGCAAATTTGAGCATTTTTATAGAAATAGGCGATTTTTCAAGTATTTCTTGCGCCCATTGGTATGCCGTATCTTCTAAGGCATCATGGGGGATTACAGCATTCACCATTCCCATATCATAGGCTTCTTGTGCAGAGTAATTACGCCCTAAAAAGAAAATCTCCCTTGCTCTTTTTTGGCCTACCATTTTGGCTAAGTATGCAGATCCATAGCCACCATCAAAACTGGTTACATCTGCGTCTGTTTGTTTAAAAATAGCATGTTCTTTACTAGCAAGGCTAAGATCACATACTACATGCAAACTATGCCCTCCTCCTACTGCCCAACCTGGTACTACAGCAATCACTGCTTTAGGCATAAAACGTATTAAACGCTGTACCTCAAGAATATTAAGTCTATGATACCCGTCGTCTCCTACATAGCCTTCTTTTCCTCTCGCTCTTTGATCACCACCGCTACAAAAACTATAGACGCCATCTTTTGTAGAAGGGCCTTCTCCAGAAAGTAACACAACTCCTATAGAGGTATCTTCATTGGCATCATAAAATGCATCGTATAATTCGCTCGTAGTTTTAGGACGAAATGCATTACGTACATTGGGTCTATTAAAAGCAATTCTAGCAACACCATCACACTTTTTATAGGTGATATCTGTATATTCTTTGGCTATTTTCCAGACAGGAGTCTTCATAATTGGTATTTTAGCGTAAAAATAACTCTTTATTACTATTCATAGAAATGAAAAACTTCACCTTTTGTATTATTCTTGTTTTTGCTTTCGCGAAAGCGGTATTAGCGCAAGAAACAACAGCACCATATATATTTACAGATCTTATAAGTCTTGACGTAAACCCCGTGATCAGTCAAGGTAAGACGGGAACTTGTTGGAGTTTTTCTACCTCATCATTTTTGGAAAGTGAAATCAAACGTATCACCGGTAAAGAAATAGACCTCTCAGAGATGTATACGGTGCGTACTACCTATCCCATAAAAGCAGAAAACTATGTGATGCGCCAAGGGAAAGCTCAGTTTAGCGAAGGTGGACTTGCTCATGATGTTATAAATAGTGTACATCGTTTTGGGCTTGTTCCTGTAGATGCATACACAGGGCTTGCTCCTACCGAAAATAAGCACGATCATGCAGAAATGGTTGCTGTACTAGAAGCAATGCTTAATACCTATATAGATAATCCAGGAAGGAAATTAAGTAAAAAATGGAAACCCGCTGTTAACGCAGTCTTGGATACGTATCTAGGAACTCAACTAGAAACATTCTCTTTTAATAACAAAAGCTATACTCCAAAAGAATTTGCAAGTGCAATGCGTATAGAGTCTAATAACTATGTCTCGCTTACATCATTTACGCATGCACCTTTTTACGAGTCATTTATATTAAATATTCCTGATAACTTTTCTAATGGATCATTTTATAATGTTACTCTTGATGAATTTATGCAAAGCATTGATCATGCTTTAGAAAATGGTTTTACAATCACATTAGATTGTGATGTAAGTGAGTTATCATTTTCTTCAAAACAAGGGGTTGCTGTTATTCCTGCGCAAAGCGAAAATGTGAAACTTTCAGTACTAGGTCCTGAAGAAGAAAAAGTAGTGAAGCAACAGTACCGTCAAGATGAATTTGAAAATTATAATACGACTGATGATCACTTAATGCATATTACGGGAAAAGCAAAAGATCAAAACGGTACTATTTACTATAAAGTAAAAAATTCTTGGGGAACAGATGTGAAACGTACGGCGTATAATGGGTATGTTTATATGAGTGCTTCCTATATAAGACTTAAAGCAATTTCTGTGCTAATGCATAAGGATGGGATACCTACTTCAATCTCTAAAAAAATAAGATTATAAAGTAAGACAAATACCAAACTGACTACTTTTAAACACTTTATCTAAAAAAACAAACATTTTATCGATTATTCTACAATTATTTTGCTATGCATGCATAGCAAAATAATTGTAGAATACCTTTGTACTCTAAATATTAGGGGTATGCTTTTAAAAGATTCATCTATTCAAAA
>JBLHOX010000118.1:0-8388 GCA_047623725.1 Dokdonia sp.
AAAAAAAGTGAATATAATAACACTATGTTTTTTGACTCAATTGCCTTTTTTTTTCCAAAATTATCTAGGACGCTTAAAGAATATGTAAATGACGAATCATTCCAAGAAGATGACGAAACATATGAAAATCTACATGCATTTTATGAATTATTATATAACACAATCATTGATTGGTTAATAAATAACGTTCATGAGTTTAATGATATCATTCCTGATTTAGAAACTATATTCCTTAGGGATATTGCACCTCGCACAAGAAAAAATAATTAAGCATAAAACTATTATGAATTAAATATAGAACCAGTTTTCAGAAGGATGACGATGAGAAGAGAAACAAATATTCGATCAGAAATTCAAAATCTAATAGATTCATTAGTCGCTGAAAATACAGTTTAAACAGCTACATAAAACAAATAAAACCATGAAAAAACAGCATACAAAAAAGAAGTGGTTCTAACAATAGAGCAGATGTATGTAAAATACAGTCTTGGCTATCTTTAATTTGTGATTAGCAATCCAAATGCAGGAACAGCAACGGACATAGATGGAACAACGATAGAAACAGAAACCATCGAAGGCAATACCAATCATAAAGGATCAATGGGATTGATGTGATGAAATGCACACGTAATTGTAAAAACAAATTTGCTATAAGAAAAGCATATCAAAAGAACGTATCATTAAAAGAATTCAAAAAATAGTTATACGCTTTCGCGAAAGCGTATACATTAAAATTAATACCTTTAATATAAAGCTTTTACAAAAGTATCACCTTAAAAACAATCAAGATGACAGAAAAAATAATAACATTTATTAGAGGGTTAAGAAGGTCTGTTAAAGACTTTACCTACTCTTCTTTCTTAAGTTTGTTTGTCATAGCACTTATCTTGTTGATCTTGTTTAAAATGGATCAAGCATATACGATGATGGTATATATGCTTGAAGAAGATAAATTTTCTTTATTTCTATGCTTCATCTATGTAAATGCTTTAGCACTTACGCTATCACATTATCCTATATACACCTATTATTCAAAAGGTTTTAATAATAGTAAAGGGGTTGTCTCTTGGGAAGTTAAAAGAGTAACACTCACATTCTTTAAAAAATATAAACTCTCATATCCTTACTTTATCTATGATATTGACAAGAAAAGTAATTATAAAATGAGTGTTGCAGCAAATGTATTACGATATACTTTGGGTATTTTCATCTATGCTGTTTGGGTTATTTTTATATATAAAAGTGTACGTCCTAATCTACTATTTAATGATCATCTAGGAGTCTCATTACAAACAGTTGCTTGGATTATTGGAATTTTCTTTTCTTTTCCTATTATTATTTATGCCATTTTAAAATACAGAATAGCAAAAAATATAGTTACAGATAAAACAGCTTTATACACAAAAATAACACGCTACTATTTTCTAGCAGCATTACTCTCTATTATCCTTCTTACCTACATTCTGATAAGTGATACTATATTTAGCAGGTATGGTTTTATTCTTGTGATGTTGTGTACCTATTGTATGATGTTTTGTTATGTGTTTTTCAGACTTGTGAGATCAAATACAACAGATGTTTATGATAGTTTAGATGAAAAAAATAAGCTTCGGTTTTTTATTAAAATCTTAATATATTTTCAAGATCCGTTGCATTATTTAAAGGTATTTGTTCGACTCTTTATGATCTCAGTAGTATTTATTATATACTGGAATATTGCCGCCTTATTAGGCTATCCTCTTGGAGGAAATGTGATTCCTATTTTACTTGTTTATTTGTATGCCTATTATTGGATTATAGCTAATATTGGGAAATACTTCTTTGTTGCAAATAGTTCTTTAACAGTACAAAAAAATACAGATGCAGATACTCGTACAGCATTAAAAACTGACAAAAAATATTATCATACAAAAACGTACAAACTAGCCTATTTAGGAATCATAGTCATTTCTATAGTTGCACTCTACTCTTTCTTTTTTGCAGAACAAAAAACTCATGAAATAGAAACCGTAGCAAATGTTACAGATCCTGAAATAATAGTATCTGAAACAGATTTTATAAAAGCAATACAGCAAATAGAGAATGACCGTGTGTTCTTTATTTCCTCTTACGGAGGAGGTCTTAAAGCAAATGCTTGGACGATTAATGTGCTTCAAGAAATTCAAGAAAAAACGAATCATAAATTTTTAAACCAAACCATATCATTATCTGGAGCTTCAGGAGGGTCTCTAGGACTTGCGGTGTATACTGGATTGTACGGAGAATATGGTACAAATAATACCTTGTTGAGACAAAAAATAGATGAGATTTCGAGAGAAGACTATGCTTCTGCAGATCTCACATTTACATTGGGATTAGATTTGTATAGAAAAGTTTGGCCATTAACTAATGGTTTAGGATTACAGGATAGATCCTATTATTCTATGATTAAATATCAAAATTATATCGAAAACACTCCCGATAAAAATACGTTGAGTAATCTAGCATACAGGGAATATTGGGCTAAAGCTTTTAAAAACAAGGAAAGTGGCAAAGGGTATTTCCCATCCCTTATTATGAACACCGCTGGAGTAAGGGCTAACAGGGGTATATTATGGTCTATAAAAGACGATAATACGTTTAGTGCTATATTTCCTAATGCAGATAACTTAGCCGATTTATATAAAAATAAAGACAAGACCCTTCCCTATTATCAAGCAGTATCTATGACCAATAGATTTCCAGGCTTGAGTCCTGCCGCAAAAATTAAAGGGTACGGTCATTATATGGATGCTGGAGTGATAGATAATAGTGGTTTATTAAGCAACCTAGATGTTTACAATTACCTTAAAGCTAGAACAAAAGATTCTTTATTTACCAATAAAGAAGTCGTTTTTATTGACATTATAAATAGTAAGAGTCTATATCTTGACCACCTCTTAAAAAAGTTTATTGAAGACGGTTTTGATATTCGCACTATTGATGAATCAGAAAAAGATAATGTCGTTGTTAATTTGTCTACAGCTCTTAATTATAATAAAATACCTAAATACTTAAGCGACCTATTTACAAATTGGGGACGTCAATCTAATTCAAAAGTTGAGGCCATAGAAGGTAACATAAAATATTATCCTATTTTTTTACCGCATAAAATTACTGTCGCCGATATTGAAAGCTTTATGTCTGGTAAATATTCTGAGACCGAAAAAAAACAATTAACTAAATTATTAGTCCCATACAATGATAAAATACTCTCTAAGACTGGAACAGACACTGTAGGTTTTTTTAACAAATGGACCTATTATGAACCTACCCTATCTAGACACATGGGACAAAGTAGTTATACCTACTTAAAAAGCATGTTAGATGGTAATGAGTATATAAATCGCGTAATTACCGAAGTAAATAATTCTAAACCCAAGACGCCTAAATAGATGTGTAAAGACATACATTCCATCTGGCATTACAAATACTAACGATCAACACATTACTAAAATGATAGACATCGAAATAGAAAACACTTCTAACACAGCATCTGTGGCTCCTATATTCAGTTTTTTAAAAGAGTATATAATTTATAGACTTTCTTTAGAATTAACGAATGAAGATCTCCCTATTCCAATACTCAATCTGGATGATAACACCTCTATATTGGGGCAGTATATCAAAGATGAAGTACTCTCTTTTGAGGAGATTATATGTGTATGCCTCGCATTAATCCCACATATTTCTCCTAAGTTTTTAAGTGATATTATATCAGACTTCTTGCCTAATGGGGGGGAATTTCCAGAGTTTGGAGGTATAAAAGGAAAAAATCATAGAGGCATATTGCCTACCGTAGAGACCGTCGTTTATATTTTGGCGGGAAATCCAATTGATACACGATTGGAAGTAATCACCTCATTACAAACCTCAAACAGATTACTTAAAAATAAAACACTCTACATAGAACATGTGCCTAAAGGCGAACCCGATTTAAGTGGAAAATTATTAATATCTGATGAGGCTCTTATAAAATTAACAACAGGACTAGAGATAAAACCAACACTAAGTCAAGATTTTCCAGCGAGTTTAATTACAACAGAGTTGTCATGGAATGATCTCGTGCTTAACGATAAAACCATACAGGAAATTCAAGAAATAGAAACTTGGTTACAGTTTAATGAGATTTTATTAAATGACTGGAACATGAAAAGTAAGATCAAGCCAGGCTATCGAGTTATGTTTTATGGGCCTCCTGGTACTGGAAAAACATTAACAGCGGGACTTCTTGGAAAATATACAGGTAAAGATGTCTATAGGATAGATTTATCTATGGTCGTATCTAAGTATATAGGAGAAACAGAAAAAAACTTATCAAGCTTATTTGATAGAGCGATCAATAAAGATTGGATTTTATTCTTTGATGAAGCCGATGCCATTTTTGGAAAACGTACCAATGTAAGAGACGCACATGATAAATATGCAAATCAAGAAGTATCTTATTTATTACAACGTATTGAAGCACATCCAGGGCTTGTCATTCTGGCTTCTAATTTTAAAAATAATATTGATACAGCTTTTACACGTAGATTTCAATCCATTATAGAATTTGAAACCCCTACACATAAAGAACGTTTGGAATTATGGAAAAATAACTTACCAGATAATGTTACCCTTGAAGAGGCTATTTCCTTAGAAAGTATTTCAAGAAAGTTTGCTATTACGGGTTCTAATATTGTAAATATTATACAATATTCCTGTTTAAAAACAATATCAAAAGCCACAACAACCATTACTTATGATACCATTCTTGAGGGTATCAAGAGAGAATATATAAAAGAAGGAAAAACATTAAATGTGTAACTACACCAATTATAACTTAAAATATACCTAATAATTTGTTTCTATCGCACCCATATTTCAATACAAAATAAAACCGTAGTTAAAACTATGCTTTGGTTTTCTATCTCATCTGAGCACGTTATAATTCAAATTCTTTAGGCTCATTTTAAATAATAATTGGTATTAGATTTCAATCATTACATCTTAAAAAGAAGATTCATTTTTAAAAAATCAAAAATTTATAGCATATTTGCACCGTAAATGATATTAAGAATACAACATACAGCACAGAAATTACTGTTAAGTCAGTGGTCTGATTATCGTGGGATACATGAATTTATCCTCATGCGTAAGGACGCTTGTATGTATTCTAAAGATTTTACACAATGATCGTGTAACTAATAAAAATTAGAACATATACTGCAAGCGTCCGAGAAATTGGATGCTTTTTTTATGTCCAAAATTGAAAATTATAAGCTATTTAAAAATTAAACATCATTTTTTGAAAATTATATTTTATCTATTGAGAAAATTATAATCACATAACAAAAAACCTATTTGGAAACTAAGCAACAGAGAGACAGTCTACTGCAAAAAATCCAATATCTGTCAAAAGACGGACAAGGATACCTATGAGTAATTTTAAGTATAACTATTTGATTATCAATTAAATAAATTAAAATTTTATTTGGATAACTCAAAAATAATTTGATCTTTGCACCGCAATCAGAAACAATCAAATGTTGTTTCTAAACACAAATGAACTACCCCGAGGCAGAGCCATCGAGGTATCAAGCGGAAAAAACTTATTTTTAGTTTTATGAAAACTATCCGTTTTCAAACTTTCCTCTTTGACCCCGAGGTAGAACCTCGAGGAATTCTATAGATTAAAAACGTAATACATGAAAGCATATACTATACTACCGAGTTTTAAACTTCATCTAGGATGTCGTGTCGAGCAAAGACAACTCAATGTATATATTGACTCAAATAAACATGTCTTTTTTATAGAACAAAAGCAGAAACGCATATAGACATATATCGATTTCTTACCCTATAAAAAAGACGCCCAGACAAGGCGTCTTTTTTTATGCATAACAATCATTGACACATTGAAAACCAACATATATAAGTTACTTAATAAAGATCCACTACATGAGTATAAAGCCTTTTTTAATACAAGACAAAATCACCATGAATAATATCGATTATTGATTTTTAATGTTTTATTACGCTTTCGCGAAAGCGTATGATTACTAATTATCAATACATTACATTTTTCTTGTACTAAAAAAATCCTTTATTTCTGGGTCTGCCTACCTACTAGCATAAACAGGTTCAAATCTCAGTAACTGCTCAATAATAATCTTATAGTATCGTAGCACAACGGCTAGTACGCCCGACTGTCTCTCGGAAGGTTGTGGGTTCAAATCCCATCGGTACTGCTCAACACCAAATAAACTTTAAAATAACACTAATAATTTGCTTCTATCGCATTCATATTTCATAATAAAATAGAACCGTAGCCATCATAGCTATGCTTAGATTTTCTTATTTATCTGAACACGCTATAATTCAAATTATGTAAGCATCATTTTAAAATTCATTTGGTATAACATATAAAGTCTAGAAAGGGCTTTCGTCTAGAGTTTGTGATCGCAATACACAAGCTCTAGATATCTTAAAACAGTATGTATAACAAAAGCACTCTCATGTCTGAGCGCTACCTCTATATGGTAGAAGGTTCAGGCAAGTGTTTTCGTTTGCAAAAACGCAGTTTAGATCTATGGCATAATGGATAAGTACACAAGGTTACGAACCCTGGAGTAAGGGTTCAAATCCTTTTAAATCTGTAAAATCATATCTTTTCTTAGATACAGGTGCTCTTAAGAAAAATGAAATATTTTTCTTTTAGGCAAAAAAAACTAAGCATAGCCATAGCTACGGTTTGTTTAAGTTGAACTCAGGCTAAATAACAAGACCCCCATAAAAATGGAGGTCTTGTTTTCATATATGAATATGTTACAAAGAATTACTTCTTTATAAACCTTCTTGTAATAATCATATCACCAGCAGTAATTCTGATAAAGTAGGTTCCCGTCTTATAGTTGGAAACATCAATACTCTGAATACCTGCATCTTTAACTTCAGTAACCAACATACCTAGCATTGAAAATACTTTGATATTACTTACTGTTGCATCCTGTACATCAATATGAAGTATCGTTTCTGCTGGATTAGGATATATTCTAAATAAATTATTATCCTTATTAGCAAGTGGTTGTGTTCTTAATGATGGAGACTTCGTATCATCTACACAAAAGGCAGTCACATCAGAAGCTCCAAAATCACCTCCAGAAGCAATCACTCCTTCAGAACTTTCTAGCGTATAAGATCCATTTCCAAATCCACAGCAAATACCATCACCAAAAGCATCCGTGATAGTAAATGTATAGTCTCCAGAACTCAAACCGTTTATATTTTCAACAACCGTTGAACCATCAGGATTTGCCGTAGAATAACTATTACTAGCTACCGTACTCCCTCCAGATGTTAATGTCCAAGCAGTTTCTTCTGGATAGTCATCAAAATTAATAGTAAGTGTTAGCGCATCAGCAGCACAATCATTACTTGTTCCTCCTGCAGTAAGAGCTACGTCATCTATAGCAACATCTGCTTGCCAAGTACCTCCTGTAACTCTATTAAAACGTAACTGAAGTCCTCCTCCAACATAAGAAGCTAGATCAAGGCTTACTGCATTCCATTGGTTTCCTTGATTCCCTGTTTGACTCCAAATAGACGTCCAAGTAGTTCCATCATCATCACTTGCCTCTACTGCAATACTTCCTGCATTCGTAGATCCAAACATATGGTATTGGAAAGAGAATGTTGCTTGAGAAGCACTATTCAAATCAAAACAAGGAGAATTTAATATCGCTTGTTTATTAGGGAAACCAGTGCCGTTACCTGATGCCTCAACAAATATATAGAAAGCTCCATCAGCTCCACTAGCCGGTCCTGTATTATTAGAAGGCGTACCACCTGAATCACGCGTCCAATTTAAATCATCTCCAGTTCCCTGTGTCCAAGCTCCTAAAGAACTTTCAAAACTCTCTGAATATGGGAAGGAAGAAACACCTCCTGTACATCCAGATCCTCCAACACTACCTGTCGTGACAGAAGCCGTATTACTTGATCCAGATTGGTTACCAGCGGCATCATTTGCAACCACTGTAAAGTTGTATGTTGTCGCAGGTGTTAACCCAGTAACATCAAAAAATGTATTTGCTGTATTTCCAATCACAGCACCATTCTGTAATACATCATAATCAGTAACACCCACATTATCTGTAGACGCATTCCAATTTAAATCTGTCGTTGTTGTTGTTGTATTTGCCGCTGTTAAGCTTGTAGGAGCAGTTGGTGCCTGTGTATCTGCACCTCCAGAAGTCGTAACCTCAAGTGCATCTATAGCAACATCAGATTGCCAAGTACCTCCAGTAATTCTATTAAAACGTAGTTGAACACCGCTTCCTACATAAGCAGCAAGATCTAGCTCAACAAGATTCCATTGATTTCCTTGAT
>JBLHOX010000119.1:0-8369 GCA_047623725.1 Dokdonia sp.
TCGCAGAGATGGAACTATAGAAGGCTATGAAAAAATACATGTTACTCCAGACGAGCAAAAAATATGGGGACTTCAAGGTGGAAAAAAGATACAGACCTTTGACACAGATTGTGGTAAAATAGGAATCTTAATTTGTTATGACAGTGAGTTTCCTGAGTTGAGCCGTATCATGGCAAAAGACGGTATGCAAATCCTTTTTGTTCCTTTCTTAACCGACACTCAAAATGCTTTTGCCAGAGTAAAACTATGTTGTCAAGCTCGTGCTGTAGAAAATGAATGTTATGTAGCGATTGCTGGTAGCGTAGGCAATCTTCCAGCGGTAGAAAACATGGATATTTCTTATGCTCAAAGCGCCGTATTCACCCCATGTGATTTTGCATTTCCCTCCAATGGTATCAAAGCTGAAGCTACGGCAAACACAGAGATGATTCTAGTGGCAGACGTGAATTTAGATCTTCTAAAAGAGCTACATAGTCACGGAGCTGTGAAAAACCTTAAAGACCGCAGAACTGATCTTTATGAAGTGATTAAGAAAAAACAAGAGTTATAAGGGTTTCAAAAGGGCTTCTACTGTCATTTAGAAACCTTTTTATTTAATCATAGGTATGATGCTAGGGTAAGTTATTTGTTTGCCTCTGCGGTTTGCTATGGCAAAAATTATGGAGAGAATAACGTTGATTATGGACATTACTAACGGTAATACAACAATAATAGCCATTGTGCCAAACCCTAAAAAGCCAGAGTGAAAAAACAGAATAATGGTAAAAATTGTTACAGCATAAGTTAGAATGGTCCACCATATTTGAAAATTCAATAGTTTTGCACCCATTGATTGTAATCCTATTATTTTATCTTTTTTCGTGAGCCATAATATCAATGGTAGAACAATATTACCTACTACAAAGAAAACACCAAGAATAACTGATAAATGAAAAAACATCAGGAACTGCTGGTCTTCTTTTTTACCATAATCAAGCAGCTCTTCAATAGGAACTTCTAGTGTTTCACAAATAAGCTGTAGCGTTTTACCACGAGCTTCGTTTTCATTATTCTCGATACGTTGTATCGTGCGCAAACTAACTTGAGATTGTGTAGCGAGTTCTTCTTGAGAAAAGCCCTTATTAAGACGTATCTCTTTTATTTTGGTTCCTACTGATTGCATCTTTTTTGTTTGAAAATTATTAAGGCAAAGCTAGTGACGAATACAAAGCTGTTACATCTATACGACTGGACTTATTTACGTCACTCTTATGACATCTATGTCAACAATCTTATTAATAAATAGTTACATTTTAATTTTTAAAGCTTTACGCGCATTAAAACCTATTACTTCCCACAGAAATACCGCACTGACTATTACATATTCTAATCCTACCAGCCATAAATCCTCTGTATAATCATTATTTGAATAGGCATTATAACTTAAGAATATAAAGAAACTCCATACCAGCATAAATCGATACCTAGTAAAAACAGAAAACAATAACGGAATGGTTATATACCAAGGGTGAACCGTAGTCGAAAACATCAAATAGGTAAAAAAAGAAAAAACAATACTGCTCATTAAAACGTCTGGGATTTCGTTTTTACGGAATAGCGCTATTAAAACAACAGACAAGAAAGTAATTACAGGTAATATTTTACCAGCTGTTTCAATGACATTATATCCTGTATATTCAAAGGCTATGGCTCTGATAAGGTAGAAAACACTTGCGTTAAATTCAAAATTACCAAACCATAACCCTACCGAACTGGAATATTTATCTATCAAATCACTGCTATAAAATGGTATAAAACCCATAAGAACTGCAATGGCTACAACAGCGTAAAATACGATAGCTCTCTTTACCTTCAACCTTCTGATAAGCAAAGGCAATACGATAACTGGCACTAACTTTAAAAGAACTCCACTAGCTAAAAAAAAGCTGCTTATCACTCGTTGTGACTTCCCTAAAAAATAAACAGACAGCAATACAAAAAATGCCATTATACCCTCAAAATGAAGGTTTCCTGTAAGCTCAATAATCACAAACGGATTCAGAAAATAGAGAAGTATTAAGTAGGGAGACCTTCCCAACATTTTCAAAAATTTTACGCCATAGAAAAACACCCCTATATCTGCTAAAATAATAAATACGCGCATCCATACTATAGTTGCTGTAATGCTTTTACCACCTAAAAAAGCAGCAGCAGCAAAAAACAACTGATGGAACGGTGGATAATTGGTATAATGACCACTGGAAAGTTCTCCCATATTTGCATGCAACAAGGCTGCATTAGGAATGTAAGACGCCCCACTTTTCATGATTTCATCTGGCAAATATAGGTATGGGTTGTAGCCGTTTAATAATTGGTTTCCATCCCATATAAACCGGAAAAAATCTTGTGAAAGATTAGGTATATAAGGAAGTAGCACCAACCTAAACACCAATCCAGCGGCTAGGATAAAGAGCAACACATCAGAGCTAAAAAAACGACCACTCCATTTAATGGGCAGGAGTCTATAGCTGGTTATAAATGCTTTTGCGCTGATCTTATAAAATGCAACTAAGCAAAGAAAAAGGCCACTATATACTAAGAATGTTTCGTTAAATTGCTTTCGCGAAAGCGAGAAGAATACAGCGTATAAGACAACACTAATACTACTGACAATACCGAGAATATTTCCCAGCTTATTTTTCATTATTGCTTATCTGTAATGCTGCGTATAAAGACAAAACCAAAGCCAATAAACAGCATCAGGTGAAACGGAAACAACCCAAAATCGGGTTCAGATCCCACAATAAAAGCAGAGTACATTCCAAATGCAAAATACAGCATGAGAATACCTTCTACGATCACGTGTGGACTTACTTTTTTAAGGATGTATTTATTTGTTTTCCAATTGCCTCCTACTGCTTTGAGGTTAAACTTAGGTGTTCTGACAAACTCACTACGCTTACCAACATGACCCTCTAAAACCGCTATAGAGTTATGAAAGGAAAAACCCATAGCGATGGAAAAGAAGGTAAAAAACATTCCTATATAACTTATGAAATTTTTAAAACCACCACCGTATGTTTTCTTATACATATACCAGTAGCATATAAAAAAGATGAGGGTACTAATTACGAAAAAGCTCATGACAATAAAGTACTCTCTCAAATGTCCATATTCGTTTTTGATGTACAACATAGGAATACTTAATACCCCTACTATAAGAACATTAAGGAACATGGTGCTATTCAATAAATGTAAAATACCGTGCATTTTTGACTTAATGGACATCTCTGACGAAATGACTCTCCTAAACATTTTCCTGAAATTCTCTGCACCACCTTTATTCCAGCGGAACTGCTGAGAACGCGCAGCACTTATTATTATCGGAAGCTCTGCTGGTGTGGTTACATCTTCCAAATATTTAAACTTCCACTTCTTGAGCTGTGCTCTATAACTTAGATCAAGATCTTCTGTTAAGGTATCCCCTTCCCAATTACCTGCGTCGTAAATAGTCTCCTTGCGCCATACTCCTGCTGTTCCATTAAAGTTGATAAAGTGACCTTTAGAGTTGCGCCCTACTTGTTCCAGTGTAAAATGAGCGTCTAAAGCAAAAGCTTGTATTTGTGTAAGTATGGAATAATCCCTATTAAGGTGTGCCCATCTAGTTTGCACTACTCCTATC
This sequence comes from Dokdonia sp., assembly GCA_047623725.1. Lineage (GTDB taxonomy): Bacteria > Bacteroidota > Bacteroidia > Flavobacteriales > Flavobacteriaceae > Dokdonia. Next base: position 3,662 of record JBLHOX010000119.1, read on the forward strand.
TCTGGATCTTTAAAATAAGGAATGGTCTTATACAACCAATCAGCCTCTGGAAGGAAATCTGCATCAAAAATGGCAATCAACTCACCTTTTGTAATTTCAAGACCTTCTTTGAGTGCTCCAGCCTTATATCCACTGCGATCTGTTCTTGTAATATGAACGATATCTATACCTGTTGCTGCAAGACGTTGCACATGGGCCGCTGTTGTTTCTACAGTTTCATCCGTAGAGTCATCTAGGACCTGAATTTCTAATTTCCCTCTAGGATAATCTATTAAGACAATATTATCCAATAGCCTTTCCATTACATAAGCCTCATTAAAAACAGGCAATTGTATAGTAACATAAGGGACTTCTTCTGGATTAGTTAGATCTAATTGAGGAGAATCATCGACTAATTTTTGCGCCTTAATATAATTGAACAAAAGATTGAGCTGCGCAAAAGCATAGAACAAAATCAATATAAGCGATATGGAATAAACCACTATGCAAATCCACACTAAAATCATTTCTTAAAACCGTATTTAAAAATCCACGTTAAAATTTTAACACCTGCAAATATAGCTCCTTTAACCGTACCAGAAACCTTTGAAACTCCAATTCTATTGCGGTATTTCATCATCACTTCTTTATACGTAAAACCTTTCCTCAGGACCTTAAGTTGCATTTCTACTGTCCATCCATAGGTGCGATCTTCCATCTCTAATTCTAGAAGCTTATCATACTTTATGGCTCTGAACGGGCCTAAATCAGTAAATCTAGAATTAAAAGAGAACCTCATTAAAGTCGTCGCTAGCCAGTTTCCAAAAATTTGAGGAATAGTCATCGAACCTACTTCCCTGAGATCTTTGACTCTTGCTCCGATAACAAAATCTATATCCTCCTTTATTATGGGCGCTACTAATTCTGTTAGCTGCTCTGGGTAATCACTATAATCTCCATCTAGAAATACTATAATATCAGTAGCTTCTCCTAAAGCCGCCACGTATTCCATTCCTTTGAGACAAGCATTCCCATATCCAGGAATAGGCTCTTCCACAACCGTAGCACCAGAATTACGTGCATTTATTACCGTATCATCATTGGAATTATTGCTACATACAATTATCTCCGTAACTACAGACGGAATAGCTCCAATTACCAGTGGTATAGAGGCTGCCTCATTGTAAGCAGGAATGATGACTCTTATGATAGGTTTTTTACTCAGGACAGGGGTTTTGAAAAGGATGGCAATTTAAGGATTATCAATGGGTATACACGCAAAAATAAACAGATCTATTTTCTTGACTCCTATAAGAAAATTGCCCTAATGAATAGTTCTAAATTTATAAAACTGTTGTTTTGCACCTTCTTATAAACCTAAGTATACGCTACAACTTTAGAGAAACATAACCTTTTTTGCAACTGGAACGTTTACCCCTATTGTTTGTAGTAATTTTTAACTAGCTAGGAACTATTTGAAATAGCGCTATTATGGTAATCTATCTCTGTTTTTGCTAGGTACCCTTTTGACCAATTCAAGTACCTATAAATTTCTGCATTTGGAATAAAACAAAGATCAGAACATTAGTTTACCTAGTTCGCATTAAAAACCTTCATTTTCATTAGGATCTTTACCGCCAAATTTGGATATCTTATAAGTGCAACTTAGCATAAAGTATTGCTGCAACACAAGACTACTAATGTCTGAAACAAAATCATCTGTGATTAAACGTCGGGTGTCAATGATCTGATTTAAGATATCATAGGCCTTGAGTTTTACAGTAGCTTTATCCTTAGCAAATTTATACCCGAGACTGCCTATTAAAACAAATGAATCATCATCAAAATCTCCAGAAATATTACCAAATTTATTGTATTCTCCTCGCATACCTAAAATAATATGTTTTGGCCAGGAAGTAGTAATATCTATAGCAACTCTTTGATTGACAAATTCTTGCTCTGTTATAGTTGCGATATCAAATTGAGTTCTATTTGCAGTAACTTCGTATTCTAGCTCTACATCGATGTAATCTTTTAAAGAGTATTCAAAAGTAAGCTCTGGGGAAATGCTATAGCTTTCTGACTGAAAAGCACTAGCATTTGTAAAGCCCTTATTAAGGGATAAATTACCGTCTATGCCGAAGTCAAAACCTATTTCTCTTCCGTCTTTTTTCCATGTTTTAGAGAAGCTGGTATACAGGTATCCATTGTACACTCCATCAATGTTGGTATAGGTAGTCTTTCTTATCAAATCTACATCAGTAGTTGTGATGGCTGCAACACTATTATCTGTGTACGTGAAACCACCGCCAGAATAAAAACCAGATCCTTTTTCCCAATCATACCGGCTTAAATTGAAATAGACATTGTGTTGCTGGCTGGCATCGAGATCTGGATTCCCCACAACTATGTTTTGCGGATTTGTTCTATCTTCTACAGGCTGCAACTGTCTAACACTAGGAATATTGATGCTATTGCTATAATTTATATAAGCCCTACCGAATTTACCAAATTTGTAATTCACATTTGCTCTAAGGTATGGATCTGTAAATTCTTTATCAAACCTAGTGTCGAGCAGCACATCTTCACTTTCCAATGTTTGATGAATAATCCCACCGCTTAAATCAAATCTGAAGCCTCCTTTATCGTAACGCAGTCCTAAACTAGGCCTTTGCTGGCTATTCTTTACTTCATAATCATTACTTAATAGGTTATTAAAAAGTAGACTTCCTGAACCATCACGATCAAAAAGACTCCTTTTATTTTTCTGATTCCCTGTCTCTACGTTGTAGTTAACCGATAGTCCCAAGGCGTCTGTAAGTTTTTTATTAAGGTATGGTGTAACTGAGAAACTATTACTTTCTGACTTCGTATCAATGAGTTGATCTTGAATATCTGGAGTTTCAGGATTCCCTAAGCTATCGTATCTAATAATAATACTATTAAAATCACTCTGAGAGTTGTTCTTATCTCTATTTACATTTCCGTAAAAACCAAAATAAGTACCTTTCTCTTTGGTATTTCTAGAGAAGTTAAAGTTAGCTCCTAGTGATTGGTTATCAGAATTAGAAATGCTAGAAGTAGTTACATCATTTATAGTATTCCCTCTGTCATCACTAGATTTAGAACTGCTTGTGTTGTCACTAAAATTATCAGAAATATTAATAGTAGGACTGATGTTGAACGATGTAAGTGTATCTGGTTTCACTTCTATACGACCACTTATTCTATGACTATCTCCTGCTCGATCACCTCGGTTAGAACTTTCTGTAATAAAAGTACGGTCTGGTAAGAAGGTTTCTCGACGGCTGTCAGAGGCAGATCTGGTATCATTTCCTCCATAAAAATAGTTCATTGAAACACCAACCTTTTCACCCCAATCCTTAGATAGATTTATTCCAGCGCTATCGCTAGAGGTGATACCGCTACTACCACCAAAATTCTGTCCATTAATTCCGAAGCTTCCATTACTACTTCTAGAAATAGAATAGGCGCTGCCTCCCATAGCGTCGTAGATTTCGTCAAAAGAAAAACCAGGGCTATTGATGTTGTTGCTGCTTCCCAATACACTTAGCTTGAAATCATTATTAAAGTAATTTACAATTCCGCTAGTTGAGTAACGTTCGTCTGTTCCTCCACCAGCAGTAAGTCTAGAGAACCAGCCTTTATTTTTATCCTCATCTATAGTAATATTAATCTCACTAGCATTTGCGTCTCCAGCTTCTCCAGTAGCTTTTTGGGCATCTGTTTTTGACTCTGTTACTTGAATTTTATCAATGATTTCTTTAGGTAGATTTTTAAGAGCTATTTGTGGGTCATCGCCAAAAAATTCTTTTCCGTTAACCAAAATCTTAGAAACTTCTTTTCCGTTTACGGTGATCTTTCCATCCTTATCGATTTCAACTCCTGGCAATTCCTTTAAGACATCTTCCAGAGTCGCATCAGCTTTTGTATTAAACGACTTAGCATTGAATTCTAAAGTGTCTTTTTTAACTGTTATAGGCGCTTTACGCGCGGTAATCAGAACACTGTTTAGTGATTCTATGTCGCTACTTAAATCTATTACTCCTAGGTCTATATCTCTACGCTCCTCAAGACTCATTAGAAATGAATAATTTTTATACCCTTGAAAAGAAGCGATAAAATTTACTCTTTCATAAGCTGTATTTCCCGATAGGTTAAAAACTCCATCTTCATTCGTGATAGAATAGGTGATTAATGTAGAGTCTTTCACACTTTCTAGATAAACTGTTGTGCTTAGCATCCTCTCCTTAGTGGTAGCGTCTTTTACTATTCCTTTAATATTGAATTGCTGAGCGTGTAAAGTGCTGGAAAGAGCCATTATAAAAATAGCATTGATACATAATCTCATACAGATTAGATTGGATTGATTAGCTTTAATTAACAAAAGACAAACGCAATTATATTCGAGAAATTTTATCCATACATACGTCTTAACATTTTGTTGTGAAAATAAAACTCTTATTGCAGGGCAACCCACTTCATCAAAATAAGAGCTACAACAAAAAAGCATCCCAAAAGGATGCTTTTTACTGTCAAATTATAAAAATATATTATTTTTTTCTCATGTAAACACTAATCGGCACTCCATGAAAATCAAAATGCTTTCTAAGCTGGTTTTCCAGATACCTTTTATAGCCATCCCTCACATACTGGGGCAAATTACAGAAGAAGGCAAATTGCGGTTGTGTTGTAGGCAGCTGAGTAA
>JBLHOX010000120.1:0-8349 GCA_047623725.1 Dokdonia sp.
AAACAAAAACGAAACGGATTAGATTACAAAGAATTTTACTGTTATAAGTTTCGGTCTATGCAACCTAACCCTACTGCCGATTTACATCAGGTAAGTAGAAATGACCAACGTATTACACGTTTAGGACGCGCTATACGCCACACGAGTATAGATGAGCTACCACAGTTTATAAATGTACTTAAAGGAGAAATGTCTGTAGTAGGGCCAAGACCACACATGGTAAGTCATACCCATATGTATGCAGAGCGTATCGATAAGTTTATGGTACGCCATTTTATAAAACCAGGGATTACAGGTCTAGCACAAGTAAGCGGGTATAGAGGAGAAGTAGAGTCTGATAATGATATTATAAACCGAGTGAAGTTTGATATCTTTTATGTAGAAAATTGGTCACTACTTCTAGACGTAAAAATTGTTATCCAAACGATTATAAAGGCACTAAAAGGAGATGAAAAAGCCTACTAATCATCTACCGCTTGTCTCTATTATCACTCCCCTGTATAATGCAGAAGACTATATCACGACCACACTAAAAAGTATTCAACAACAAACGTATACCCACTGGGAACATATTATTGTGAATGATTGCTCTACAGATAACTCATTACAAATTGTAGAAGAACTCGCAAAAAAGGATGCGCGTATAAAAGTAATTACGCTTTCGCGAAATAGCGGAGCCGCCCAATCCCGTAATAAAGCCACAGAACTGGCTACAGGAGCGTATATCGCTTTTTTAGACGCAGACGACCTGTGGCATCCAGAAAAGCTAGAAAAGCAATTGCATTATATGCAAGAAAACAATGCGGTCGTTTCGTACACAAGCTATGTTCAAATCAATGAAGCTGGAGAAGCATTAGGAAAACGCATCAAAGCTTTACCTACCCTTACCTATCAAAAGCAACATAGCAATAACTATATCGGAAACCTTACGGGTATCTATAATGCTGCAGAAATAGGCAAAATAATAGCCCCTAACATACGCAAACGACAAGACTGGGCAGTTTGGCTAGAAGCCATTAAAAAGAGTAACAGACCCGCCCTAGGGCTTCAAGAAGATCTAGCATATTACAGAATACGACAAGGATCTATGAGCTCTAATAAATTAAATTTGGTGACGTATAATTTCAAGTTTTATAAAGAATATTTAGGATATTCTTGGATTAAATCTGCGTTCTATTTACTGCGATTCTTTTACGAGTACTTCTTTGTAAGAACCAAGTGGATTGAGAAAATAGATTAATTTTATAATCTAGAAACAAACTGCTTCAACTTTCCGCGTTTACTACGATCCATCATCGTCACTTTTTCAAACAAGACTGTCAAGCCTTCTTCTAGGTAGGTATAGGTCGCTTTCTTGATGGTGTCTTCTTCAGATGTTGTAAGTGCTCTTTGGGCTGTATACATCACTTTAAAGGTGTCTAAAGCCGTTTGTTCAATCACAAACTCTTGTACATTTCCATCTTCTTCAATCACACTTTTGGTGACATAATAAAACGTAAGCCCTGGCACTACTTTTCCACTAGGGAGACGTGCAATATCATTGGTACGACCTATCAGTTTTTCTAAGATGGGTTTCTGGAGAGTACTCTTTCGCGAAAGCGTACCCATATCCCCAATAGCATACCGTATAAAAGGATGTGCTTTGTTATAAAGAGAGGTAATCACCACCCGACCCGATTCTCCGTGAGGAACTGGTTGATTGTTTTCATCAAGAATCTCAACATATAACAATTCGCTATCCACTTGAAATTGATCTTCCGTATTTTGAAACGCAATGAGACCTAACTCAGAAGCGCCATATTCATTAATCACAGGAATCCCAAATTGGGTTTCCATCAACAACTTATCGCTTTCAAAAAGCATTTCGCTTGTCACAATACACGCTTTAAGCGAAGGACATATTTCTTTAAGAATGAGTTGGTGTCGCTTGAGATATTTGGCAAATAGCACAATACTACTGGTATATCCGTTGAGGTATTCAAAGGCAGTTGTGGTAAATTTATGATGTATCTTTTTAAGTTGTGGTTCGCTCAAATCAAAAATAGGAAAGCGATACCTATTGCCTAACCAATCTTTAAGACGCTCTTTTCGATAGCCCAAAAGATCCAACGGAATCCCATAAAATCGCGCTTGCTTTGAGGTGTTTATATCTAGATCAAACCATCCATATCTATCCTGAAAACTAGCCCAAGATAATGCATGTGATACTTTGTCTTTTGCAAAAATAAACGGATGCCCAGAAGACCCAGAGGTTTTATTTAGATACACATTTTTACGCGTATACCCTTTGGCAAGACGATCTTGTAATGGTTGTTGTAAATCTGCTTTTGTAAGGACAGGCAAAGCCTCCCAAGATGGGTTTTGTTGTTGGGAAGTGAGCTGTTTATAAAAGGGATTATGTTGTTTGTGGTAGGCAACGATAGCTTGTTTTTTTTCCTCAATATAGTTGAGATATTGATCTTCAGGGATGGATTGAATGCGGCATAATTCCGCTTTCGCGAAAGCAATATTAAACCCTTTCAATTTTAATGTCCAATCAAATAAATTCACAAAGCATGTATTAGCAAGGCTAATTTACAAACAATTTCATTCCCTCGAAGGTTTATTCCCACGAAGGAGGGAATCTGAATCTGAATATCATTCTTTCTCTCTGCATCAATATTTTTATGATATTGTCTTGTTGTAAAAGGGTAGACAAACTACTTTTGCATTTTGACACAAAAACAATACTCCATGAATATTTTAATCTTAGGATCTGGCGGAAGAGAACATACATTTGCTTATAAAATAGCGCAAAGTGAAGGTTGCGATACACTATTTGTAGCGCCTGGAAATGCAGGAACAGCACAAATAGCAACAAATGTTGCCGTAGGTGTTACTGATTTTGAAGCTATAAAAACGCTTGTTCTTAAAGAAAACATTGAAATGGTTGTGGTAGGACCAGAAGATCCTTTGGTTGAAGGAATCTATGACTTTTTTAAAGCAGACGAGCAGTTAAAAAACGTAGCCGTTATCGGCCCATCAAAAGAAGGCGCTACACTAGAAGGAAGTAAAGAACGTGCTAAAGAATTTATGATAGCACATAATATTCCAACAGCGGCGTATGAAAGTTTTACAGAAGCAACACTAGCAGAAGGGCAGGCATTTCTTGAAACGCTCCAAGCACCCTATGTTTTAAAAGCAGATGGACTTGCGGCAGGAAAAGGAGTGTTGATTATACAAGATCTAGAGGAAGCAAAAGAAGAACTTGCCAAGATGCTAGGGGGGAAATTTGGAGATGCCAGTACCACGGTAGTAATCGAAGAATTTCTAGACGGTATAGAATTGAGTGTTTTTGTATTGACCGATGGTAAAAATTATAAAATACTTCCAACAGCAAAAGATTACAAACGTATAGGTGAAGGAGATGAAGGATTAAATACAGGAGGTATGGGCGCAATAAGCCCAGTCCCTTTTGTAGACGAAGTCCTGATGAAAAAAATAGAAGAGCGTATCGTAAAACCGACCATTGATGGTCTTGCTAAAGAAAATATAGAATACAAAGGATTTGTTTTTATAGGCTTGATCAAAGTAGGAGATGAGCCTAAAGTGATAGAGTATAATGTACGTATGGGAGATCCAGAGACAGAGGTGGTTTTACCTCGTATCAAAAGTGATCTGGTACAATTGTTTAAAGCCGTTTCTAATGAGACATTATCTCAAGAGACATTAGAAATAGATGAGAGATCAGCAACAACGGTGATGCTTGTTTCTGGAGGGTATCCAGAAGCGTATGAAAAGGGAAAAGTGATTACTGGAATAGAAAAGATAGAAAACAGTATTGTTTTTCATGCAGGAACAACGCTTAATGATGAAGACATTGTAACGAATGGAGGGCGTGTTATCGCAGTCACTTCTTTTGATAAAGATTTTAAAGAAGCCATAAAAAAATCCTATCAAAATATAGAAAAACTACACTTTGATAGGATGTATTATCGTACAGATATAGGGTTTGACCTATAGTTTATGATCTAGTTCGCTCTCTTTTCCTAAGAAACCGTGAGAGATTGCGTCACGTCGTTCAGCACCTTCGGTATTGTGCTCTTTAAGTTGAAGCATCCAGTATACAATGGCAGCACAACAAATAAGCATAAATATCCAGTTGATGCCATTTGCGGCCCACCAGTTACTAAGCTCTGTTTCTGCAAGCGCGTTAAATGGTGCAAATAGTGTTTCTTCTGCAAATGCTTGAATGCCTTCAAAAATTCCTGTCAAACTCATAAGTTCGTATGTTTACAATAATGGTATCTTAGCTATACGTAGAATAATTTTCCTACGATAGTGCAAAAATAGAAAAAACCACCTATGCTCACAAGCTTTTTTAGCACATCAAAGCCAATACATACCGTTATTGTCTTAATTTATATGTCCATAAGTTATTTTATGTCCAATAAAGCCTTGTTTTCTGATGGTTTTTCTTGGACCGTTTTCTTACAGTCTGTAGGACTTTGGTTTTTGTTTATTATGACCATGTTTATTCTAAACTTTGTATCTCAGAAAAACGAACTTACAAAGCGAAACTCCTATAGAATCTTACTATTTGCTGTATTTGCTTCTACATTACCAGTGGCATTACAAACCCCTAAAATTATCATTGCAGGTGTTTTTGTGATGTTAGCATTGCGACGTATACTTAGTTTTAGATCAGGACTCCACATGGAGCGCAAATTGTTTGATGCGGGTCTTTGGCTATGTCTTGCAAGTATCACCTATTTCTGGACGGGGACATTTTCTGTTCTTGTTTTAGCGGGACTATTATTTTATGGAGGCGCTACCATACGGTATTGGTTTATACCATTACTTTCTGTTATTTGTGTAGGAGTATTGTGTACCTGTTATGTTATTTTTATAGGAGAAGATCAATCCTTTATATTAGATGTTGTAGACGATTTTTCTTTTGATTTTTCTTCCTATACATCTTTAAATATATTAATTCCCATTGCAGTTTTTTTGACACTCTTTTTATGGACAATTTTCAGATACATACAAGATTCAAAACGCGCAACTATTGCACAGCGTCCGCTGTATTTATTGGTTATTTTTATGGCGATCATATCCATTATAATTGTCATAATCACCAATAATAAAACAGGTGCCGAGTGGTATTTTTTCCTGATACCTTTGGCAATTATGATGACAAATTATCTTGAAAACGCTTCAGGAAAATTCTTTAAAGAATTCTTACTTTGGGTAGTTGTTTTGTTGCCTTTCACACATTATTTTTTATCATAATCTAATAGGAACTCCTTACATTTGCAGACCAGAGATATGTCACATAAGACGATTATCTAGAAGATATCATGAACTACATAGGATCAAAACATAGACTCTCTGAATTTATAAAAACGACTGTAAAAGAAGTATGCGGAGACGATATAAGTCAGAAAACTTTTTGTGACCTATTTGCAGGAACGGGTAGTGTAGGACGTAATTTTAAACCATTGGTTAAGTCGGTTATAGCAAATGATTTTGAATACTATAGCTATGTGTTAAACAGAAACTACATAGGAAACCATAAAGAAATAATCGCTGACGATTATTTTAAAGAACTTAATAATTTACAAGGAAGTCCAGGTTTTCTTTTTCATCACTATGGAGAAGGAGGTGATAGTAAACGGTTGTATTTTTCAAAAGAAAATGCTCAGAAAATAGATGCTATCCGACAAAAAATTGAAGATTGGAAACACACTGGAAAAATCTCAGAAGACACCTATTTTTTATTGCTAGCCTCTTTAATTGAAAGCGCAGACAAAATCGCAAATACAGCCTCTGTATATGGTGCGTTTTTAAAAGAAGTAAAAAAAGCAGCAAGAACACCTATAAGATTAGAGCCAGCGACTTTTGATAAGACAGTTAACAGTCACACAGTGTTTCAAGAAGATGGAAATACGCTCGTAAAAAAAATAGAAGGAGACATTCTATATCTTGATCCGCCGTATAACGTTAGGCAATATGGAGCAAACTATCATATCCTTAATACTATTGCAAAATATGATACCTTTGCACCCAGAGGCAAAACAGGCTTACGTAACTATAATAGAAGTGTCTATTGTAGTAGCGTAAAAGTAGTCGCTGCTTTTGAAGAACTTATAAAAAATGCACAATTCAAACACATTTTTTTGAGTTATAATAATGAAGGATTAATGCCTCCTGATGTCGTAAGGGAGATCATGCAACGGTATGGTAAGTACAATCTTGCAACCGTAGCATATAAACGTTTTAAAGCAGACAAAACAACAAGTAGAAATCATAAAGCCATAGGCACCACAGAATATTTACACATCTTAGAAAAGTAAAACTATGTTTACAGATAAAGCAAACCGTATTTTTAGAGAAGCTATAGAAAATTACCATATTATTAATACGGTAGATCAAGCTTTTGAAAATAAATATGATAAGAATGAAGATGTAATATGCCATCTTTTATATCGTAAATGTTGGATAGACACGGTACAATGGCATTATGAAGATATTATTCGTGACCCACAAATTGATCCCGTTGCAGCCCTTACCTTAAAACGTCAAATAGATGCTTCCAACCAAGATCGTACAGATATGGTAGAGTATATAGATGGCTACTTTCTAGATAAGCACAAAGACGTACAAGTAAAAGAAAATGCGACCATAAACACAGAAAGCCCAGCTTGGGGAATAGATCGTTTATCTATTCTATCGCTTAAGGTGTATCACATGCATGAAGAAGCAACGAGAGAAAATGCTTCTCAAGAACATCGTGATGCGTGCAAAACAAAATTAGATATACTTCTAGAGCAACGCGCAGACTTATCTACAGCCATAGACACACTATTAAGCGATATAGCTCATGGCGATAAGTATATGAAAGTATACAAGCAAATGAAAATGTATAATGACGATGAGCTGAATCCGGTACTTCGTAACATAAAAAAGTAAACCAAAAAGACCTCTCCTTCTGGGAGAGGATTTAGGTGAGGGATTCTATGCAACAACCACAACACATCCTCGTTATTCGGCTTTCGGCTATGGGAGATGTGGCTATGGTGATTCCTGTGGTATACGCTTTCGCGAAAGCGTACCCAGCAACAAAAATTACCATACTTTCAAAACCCTTCTTTAAGTCTATTGTTGAGACGCTTCCTAACGTACATTTTGTAGCTGCCGAAACCAACAAACGCCATAAAGGCATTCTAGGAATTTGGAAACTATCTCGCCAACTCAAAAAATCGGGCATCACCCATGTAGTCGATACACATAATGTACTTCGATCTAAAATCCTTCGTTTTTTTTTAGGACTTCCCAATGCTAAAATAGATAAAGGTAGAGCTGAAAAAAAAGCATTAACGCAAACAGAAAACAACGTTTTTAAACCTCTTAAAACGACAGTAGCTCGTTATGTAGCCGTCTTTAAGAATTTAGGCTTTGCAGAAATAAAACCAGAAGTACTTCCAAGACCAGATGTAGTAGATGAGGTATTAGAAATCATTGGAAAAACCAAAAGCAAACTCATTGGGATAGCTCCGTTTGCAGCACACCAAGGAAAACAATACCCACTCGATCTGATGAAAGAAGTGATTCAGAAATTAGATCAAGCTTCAGGGATACACCTTTTTCTATTTGGAGCACCTAATGAAAAAGAGCTTTTAAATACACTAATAGACGATTGTAAAAATGCGACCGTAGTTGCCGGTGTATTAAAGTTTCCACAAGAAATTAATTTGATAGCCCAACTAGATGCGATGCTCTCTATGGATAGTGGTAATGGACATCTCGCCGCGATGTATGGAATACCTACAATAAGTTTGTGGGGTGTTACACACCCGTACGCTGGGTTTGCTCCTTTATATCAGGAAGCAAACTGCATACTATCAGACAGAATACAATACCCAGCGATTCCAACATCTATATATGGAAATAAAGCCCCAGAAGGCTACCAAGATGTGATGAGAACGATAGCTCCACAAGATGTGGTAAATAAAATAATGAGTTTGCTATAATTTATTATGCACGCATACTATTTTTGTATCTTTGACTATCTAAAAATAAGATCATGAGCCAGAAAACACCACTTACCCAACTTCTTAATATAAAGCACCCCATTATTATGGCACCTATGTTTTTGGTGTCTAATGTAGCGATGCTCAAAGCGGGGATGGAATCTGGAATTGCGGCTTGTGTTCCAGCACTTAATTACAGAACTATTGAAGAATTAAAAGCGGCAATCCTAGAACTGAAAGCTGCAAAAGTACCTGGTGGATCTTTTGGGATTAATCTGATCGTAAATAAATCAAACCTTAAATATCCTGCACAACTGGAAGCCGCTTGTGAACTTGG
>JBLHOX010000121.1:0-8291 GCA_047623725.1 Dokdonia sp.
ATTAGCAATAGAATCATAGGTTTATAGTAGGATGTTACCTTAAGCGTTTCTATATAATTCCTATAATCATATTTTAATCCTAAAACATATTCACAATACTCCAATGTCCTTGCAGTTCCCCATATAATTGTATAACAAAAACCAATCATAATGAGAAGTTTTATACCGATGAGCAATGGGTGTTGTTTAAAAAAAGAGGTTAATAATTTCAAAATATTATTTATATAATTTATAAAAGGTAAAAGGCTTCGGCCATTCTTCTCTTGGTTTGAAAGCAATAGCTACTTCGTTGTGATCTAATGCAGATTCTGTCAGCACCACATGATCTTCAACTGTTTTTGCTTTCTGAAATTCTTTGTCATTTACTTTACAAACCACTTTATAAAAAGTTCCAGAAACCCATGTTTGCATATCGGGATCTTCTTTAAATTTTAGATAGGCAGCAAGCGATGCATGAGCGGCTGCTAGAATAGCAAATCCTTCAGGAACATTGTCTTTGATGAGAATGTACATTTTCATATAATAAATAGCTTAGATAGTAAGGGTTTTTGATTATAAATTTAATCTTTGAGGGTTTAATTCTTCGATGCTTGATTGTATTCTTCTTTTTTTTGGATTTGAGATTTTTTCCTTTTGGGATTTGATATCTCGCGTGCTTGCATCGAGTTAGTTCATTGGAGCATCATAGGTTTCATCGAGTCGCTCTACGTCAATGGCGATTTTGTCTTTTTCTTGCGTGACTAAATACACAAATTTTTGTCCCCATTTTATTTCTGCAGGTTTGTATGAAGATCGAGAATACACGGTTTGTGAAAAAGATTCATCAAAAGCTTTCATAGTAACAATAAACTCGGCATCTTTTGCTTCTAGATCATCTGCGGTAAATCTGTATAATGGACTTTTATCACTGATAGGATGAACCACCGTCCAAACGGAAGGTAAAAAAACCACTTTAGATCGTTCTAAGTCTAAGCTAAAGAAATCTCGTAGTTCAGATTGTTCTCTTCGTAGCGAAAGCGATACCGTTACTTCTGCTTCTAGCAATTGATTTTCTTTTACGTTTACGACTCTAAACATAAAACCATTGATCTCTTGATAGGGAGCCATCACTGCATATTCGCTATATTTTACCGTTGCTTTAGGTTTTGAAAAACGACCATATAGCATCCCTGTAGCTAATGCAAATGAGAGTAAGCCCAACATAGATTCTGTAGCAGCAACAGTATTTGCCATGAGTCCTAAAGGAGCGACGCGTCCATAACCTAAGGTGGTAATGGTTTGCGCACTAAAGAAAAAAGCTTCCATAAATTGCTCAAAAGCGCCTCCTATCTGTTTCATCCCTGTAAGATGTTCAACACCTATTAACATATAAATAGTGGCAAACAAGATATTAATCACAAAATAACCGATAAGAATGAGCCCTAAAAACCGAGGCCAAGGCATGGAGACTAGCGAGTGGAAAAAATTAATCCGTTCGAAAAAAGGGATGTTGGTTTTCCGAACATTAAAAGTACCGTCTTTATTCAGTGTGCGATATACTCCAGAAATCTCTTTTACACCTAGTCCTAAGTCATTGTATTTCTTCTTTGTATATTTTTTTGAGGCATTTTTAGAACTCATGTACTTGTTTTGAGTGTTATGTAATTGGTTGTATGAAGGTATTAAAAAAGGAATAAAAAAGGTTAAAGCAGCGACTAATTTGTCCGTCTATCGCAAAAAAAATAAATAAGCAGCTATTCTAGGTATTTTTGAGTTCATCAATTTTAAAAGAACATTATGAGAATAGTATATACACTCTTATTGGTACTATTGACAATACACCTAAGTATCGCCCAATCTTCTAGATCCAAAGCCGATAGTCTACGACAAAAAGGACAATTAGAAGCTGCAATCAAAGTATATACAGAAGAATATAAAACATCAAAGGATTGGAAAAAAGGCTATAACCTAGCCTGTGCCTATGCACTTATTTTTCAAAAAGATAGTGCATATCATTATCTCAAGATGTCTTTAAAAGAAGATACATCACTATGGGCACTAGCCGATTCAGATCTATATGCCTTACTAGATGACCCACGTTGGGAAGCGATAGAAAATAATCAACTAAAAAAATTTCAGGAACATCACGGAAAATTAAAGCAACCTGAATACGCTAAGCAACTATTACAATTAATTATGAAAGATCAAGCCTTGGATTATTATATAGACCAAGCGAAATCTTATTTTATGAAGGAAGGGAATGCTCCTCAATGGTATTATCCATTAGGAGCTTATAAACAAGAAATAACAAAAGAAAATTATAAGAAAATGCAGCAATTACTAGAGACCTATGGCTGGCCAAAATATTCTATGGTAGGAGAAATCGCTGCAGATGCACCACTATTAGTCATTAATCATCATGAAGATGAAGCGGTTAGGAAAAAGTACGTAGCACAAATAAAACAATCGTGTTTAGAAAATGAAGGAAGCTGTATGGAATTTGCTAAGATTCAAGATCGAATTCTTGTGAATGAAAACCAGCTTCAGATCTATGGAATGCAATTTCGGTATAATGCCCAGCGTACACTAGAACCATTTCCAATTATAGATCCAGAGTATGTAGATCAACGTAGGAAAGAAATAGGTTTAGAACCTTTAAGTGCCTATTTAAAACGAAAAATCGACTATACATGGGCCGTTGTTCAGAAGAAAAGATGATTTATTTAAAAAAGAACCGTGCTTCATGATTATTTATCACACCTTCCAATCATTGAGGGTATTACTAACTTCTCTAAAGTCCTTTTTATTCATCCAATTTTGTTCAATCAAGTAAGAACCGCCACTTTTTGTATAAATTTCTATAAGTTTATCATAGGTATTGAGAGTCCTTACTTCATCGATTTCTTTAAAAGATATACGTGTTGTTTTTTTATAAACATAAGGTATGTCAATGTAGTCTGGGCCTATTTTTAAATTACTGGTATTTAAGTTTGTAAAAACTGTGTAGATACAGAGGCTTCCAATAATACCAGTTATAAGTGTAAAAACACCAAAAATAACAGCTATCCAAATAGCTTGTTCTCCTATCATACTCCCAAAAAGAATAGCAAGAGGAATACAAGTAAATCCTATTAATAGAAATGTAAGAGGTTGTCTGTATTTATATTCTTTAATCAATCCCTTAATCCTCTGGTGTGGCTTCAAACATTGTACGTTTACTCTCAAACCAAGCCTGCATGGCTTCTGGCGAACTCATAAGTGCCTTCATATTGTCCATAGCTTCTAGATGTGCTTTGTCTTTTGCTTGAAACATCTCTGCACCATGTTGTTTGCTCATTCCTACGATTTCTTCAAAAGTATGCGCTTGGAATGTGGTCTCGCAAGCACCCCCCCAATTGTTTGCAAGTCATTGTTCTCATAGATGGGTATTTATGGTTAATCAGTATAGATAGTAGTAAGGCAATAAATATTATAAATATAATTGTTACTTTACATTTGGACAACAATTGTATTAGCGACCATATCCTATGTGTTTATTTTTTTATTTACAGCTACAATAATTCCTATAATATAGTAAATAAAGAAATCAATGATAAAAGCTAAGATTCGTGTTCTTTTTTTGCAATGTATATTCTAGTATTGTATTTGGAATTCTTTACTATTTATTTTTTAAACTACGTGACATTTAATTCGCGATAATGATAGGTTAATTGTTACTTCACGTAGCTATTAAATACCCCTTTAATTCCTCATAATTGGAAATAGTCATGGCCACTTTTTCTTTGTCTGCCAAACCTTTAACTTGCTCTGGAAGTTTTGCATACGCCCCTACAATAGGTTCTATAGCAGGTAAAAACTTTACAGGATGTGCGGTTTCTAAAAACACACCATACGCATCAGGATGGTCTTTTAAATAATCTTTCAATCCCAAATAACCAACCGCTCCGTGAGGATCAACGATGTATTGATATTTCTCATAAATGTCTCGTACGGTAGCACGAGTTGCGTTATCGCAGTAAGAACGTGAAGTAAGCTTTCGCGAAAGCGTACCCAGATCATTTTCAAACAATTGTAGTACACGGACAAAATTACTAGGGTCACTCACATCCATTGCATTACTGATGGTTGGGACTGTAGCCTTAGGCGCATACACACCGGATTCCATAAATCGCGGAATCGTCGTATTGCTATTTACTGCTGCGACAAATTGTTGTACCGGCATTCCCATACGGTGTGCCATGATACCTGCACAGATATTTCCAAAATTCCCGCTAGGTACTGAAAACACTAATGGCTTTCCTTTCTTTTTTAATTCTTTATAAGCAAAGAGATAATACAGTAATTGCGGTAACCATCTTGCAACATTGATACTATTGGCAGAGGTGAGTTGGCGCATATCTGTAATCTCTTCATCCAGAAACGCATGTTTTACCATAGCTTGACAGTCATCAAACGTACCGTCGACTTCAAAAGCGGTAATGTTTTCACCAAGAGTCGTTAATTGCTTTTCTTGAATATCACTCACTTTCCCAGAAGGGTAGAGGATCACCACTTTGATTCCCGGGACTTTATAAAATCCTCGTGCCACGGCTCCTCCCGTATCACCACTAGTAGCGACCAGTACGGTCACCTCTTCGGTTTGATTACGTTGTTCTAAAAAATGACCAAGACAACGCGCCATAAAACGTGCACCCACATCTTTAAACGCCATCGTTGGTCCATGAAAAAGCTCTAAAGTTGAGACCTGATCTTCAATTTCGACAATAGGGAAATCAAAAGATAATACATCAGTCACGATCTCTTTTAAAGAATCGTCATCGATGGTATCTCCTACAAAAGGCTTCATAGCGATACACGCAATTTCTTCCTTGGATAGGTTTTCTATATTCTCCCAAAATGTCGTAGGCAATTTTGGAATCTCTTCTGGAAAGTACAATCCCTTATCTGGCGCAATACCTCTGATGACAGCTTCATCAAAAGTGACATTAGGTGCTTTTTTATTTAGACTATAATAGTTCATAAGTATGCCCGCATTGCGGATTTTTTATTCCCTCACTGTCCTTCGGACATCTCTCCCAAAGGGAGAGACTTGTATTCAAGGGACATTTTAGTTCCCTCTTTTCTGGAGGGAAGTTATTATTTTTTTGTTCCCCCTTCGGGGGTTAGGGGGCTATCCTGCACCCCGTACTACTTATTCGGCTAGAGTAGGTATCTACTTCTAGGTTTTTTCCTTTGTAATATGCTTTGCTCGCTGTGAGGTAGTTTTCTATATCCGCTTTCGCGAAAGCGAATGTAAAAAGACTAGGACCACTTCCCGAAATACCAAATGCGATACACCCATGTTGTTGTGATAACGCTTTTATCTCATCAAAGTGCGGAATCAATTGCTTGCGATGTGGCTCCACCAATACATCTTGAATACTTTCTGTAAATAATTGCTTATCCCATTCATAGAGACTTGCTACAAAGCCAGCGAGGCGTTGTGCTTGGATAATAGCATCTTTTAAAGGGACGTCTTTTGGGAGGATCGCTCTAGCCTCTTTGGTGGCAATCTTAATATGCGGATGTAAAATTCCGACATATACTGTATCCATAGGAGGGAGGGAGATAATGCGTAATGGATCATATCCTGTAATAAGCGTCATCCCTCCATAAAGGCAAGGCGCTACATTATCTGCATGTTCATTTCCGCTAGCAAGAGCTTCTCCTTTCATGGCATATTTGGTGAGCTCTATATTAGATATTGGGGTTTCAAGTAACTGATTGATCCCATACACCACACCTGCGGCACTTGCAGAACTACTTCCAATGCCACTTCCTGCACGTATTTTTTTATGAATCTCAATGTCTACACCAAAATTGGCTTGTATACCTTCCAGCATGGCATTACCTGCAACACCCGCTACGTTATTATGCGCTTCCATAGGAAGATCTTCTCCTGTAATAGTAGTAATCGTGACGCCAGGTTTTGTTACTTTACGAATCACCATCTCGTCCCCAATACCTTCTAGTGCAAACCCTAAGGCATCAAACCCACAGCTTACATTGGCAACGGTGGCTGGGCAGAATATTTTAACTTCATCTCCGCGAAGGCGGAGATCTTTACGTTGTTTTTCCATATGTATGCCCGCGTAGGCGGCTTTCTTTTCATTCCCACGAAGGTGGGAATCTCATTCTTCTTTGTTACTATGTAGTTTCTATACCTCCCTCAATTCCCTCACTGTCCTTCGGATATCCCTGCCTGCCGGGAGGCAGGTCTCCCAAAGGGAGAGAAACGAATTCGAGAGGCATTTTAGTTCCCCCTTCGGGGGTTAGGGGGATTTTCACTACCGTAATCATTCCAAAAATAGAGTATTGTTCTATTTTAGAGTAGTACTCTATTTTTAGTTCCTCCTTCGGGGGTTAGGGGGCTTGTCTTAATCTAATAATATCCGAAAACAATCCGCTGGCGGTAACATCACCTCCTGCGCCTGCACCTTTAATAATCAAGGGTTGATCGGGATAACGTTCTGTATAGAAAAGTACAATATTATCTTTACCTTCTAGTTGATAGAACGGACTTTCTGCTCCTACAGATTGTAATCCTACACTCGTTTTGCCATCTTCTAATTGGGCGACATATTTTAAACGTTCCCCTTTGGCTGTAGCATCACTCACTAATTTTTCAAAATGACTAGCATCTTCTTTGAGCGTTTCAAAAAAGTGTGGTACGTCTGTACTTTCTAAGTTTTTTTGTGTTAAGAAGGGGGTATTTGCCACATCTTTGAGCTCTATTTGTAATTCTGCTTCTCGTGCAAGGATGAGTATTTTACGAGCCACATCTACACCGCTGAGGTCTATACGAGGATCGGGTTCTGTGTAGCCCTCTGCTTTTGCTTGTTGCACTACGTCATGAAAACTATCTCCCGATGCAAAATTATTAAATACAAAATTGAGACTTCCGGAGAGTACCGCTTGTATTTTGGTGATACGATCTCCCGATGCCATGAGGTTTTTAAGCGTATCTATAATAGGTAATCCTGCGCCTACATTGGTTTCAAATAAGAAAGGAGCATTGTATTTTTTGCTTAAGCGTTTTAATAAACTATAATTTCCCATAGCACTGGCACAGGCAATTTTGTTACACGCTACCACGGGAATACTATTACGTAAATACTGCGCATAGCTCATTGCGATGTTTTCATTGGCGGTTACATCTACAAAGACAGAGTTGCGTATGTTGAGGTTCCCTACGCTTTCGCGAAAGCGTACTATATCTGCTTTTTCGCCAGTTGCCAATTGTGATTCCCACGTAGAAAGATCAACCCCTTCTTCTTGAAAAAGCATTGTTCTACTATTGGATATTCCTATCACACGTAGATTGAGCTTAAGGTTTTCTATAAGGTATTGTTGTTGTTGTTTTATTTGTGCCATTAATCGACCGCCTACATTACCGACCCCCATAATAAATAGGTTGAGTTGCTGGTGCTGATCTTCAAAAAAGCGTTCGTGTAAACTGTTCAAGGCTTTCTTCACATCTTTTGAAGCAATCACTGCCGAAATATTCTTTTCGCTGGCGCCTTGTGCAATAGCTCTAATATTGACATTATTTTTACCGAGCGTACTAAACATTTTTCCAGAAATACCTTGATGGCTTTTCATTTTTTCGCCTACGAGCGCAATGATAGCAAGCTCTTCTTCTATGAGTACAGGATCTATTTGATGTTTAGAAATCTCATACGCAAAGGTACTTTCTATAGCGTCTTTTGCCTGCTGAACATCTTCTTGAGCAACGCCTATACATATACTATGTTCACTAGAAGCCTGTGTGATTAAAATGACATTAATCCCCAAAGATGATAGGGTTTCAAAAAGGCGTTTTGAGGTGCCTGAAATACCAATAATACCTGCACCTTCTAGGGTAAGTAATGCAACATTATTGATGTGACTGATACCTTTGATAGGATTATTTTTTCCGTTTGTCTCATTTGAAATACAAGTTCCTACTGCTTCTGGATCAAAGGTGTTTTTAATATATAATGGGATATTTTCCTGCATTACAGGAGCGATCGTAGGAGGATAGAGTACTTTGGCACCAAAGTGCGATAACTCCATGGCTTCGTGATACGAAATATGTGCAATGGGTAGTGCTTGTTTTACTAATTTTGGATTGGCACTGTACATCCCACTTACATCGGTCCATATTTCCAGGGCATCTACTTGGAGTGCCGCAGCGAGAATAGCTGCTGTAAAGTCGGATCCTCCACGCCCTAATGTACTGGTGTCTCCAGCTTCAGATCGTGCAATAAAACCAGGTAACACGGTAATAGATG
>JBLHOX010000122.1:0-8274 GCA_047623725.1 Dokdonia sp.
TTCATAAGAGGAGTGTTCTATAAGGCAAGGTACGTATTAATCAATTTGTTTTAAACGAATTTCTTTTCCGTTAAAATCTAAAATGCATGCAGATTTCAATTCGTTTAAAATCGTATTAAGTGTGGGGCTTGACGTGCCTATTAATGTGGCAATATTTTTTTACGTATACGGATGCTTAATCACGGTATCACCTGTGACAGGCAACAATACGCATAATCTTCTTCAAGCTCTTTAATAAACTCTAAAACACGAGTTTTGGTGTCTTTAAATAGTAATACTTCCAGACGACGTTCTAGTTTCTTAAACCGAAATCCTAAAAAGGTATACATTTTAAGACTAAACGATTCATTATCTCTCATCAAGTCTTGCATCGTCTCAACGGATACAGGACAAATAGAAGTATTATGGTCTAAAGATTGTGCAAATTCATTCCGGTTTTCGACACCGAGAATGGCTTTTTCTCCAAAGAGTTCTCCTTTGGTTAAAATAGCTTTAATGATTTCTTCTCCATTTTCACCATAATACCCAAGTTTCACTTTTCCTTTTTCAATGAAATATACTTTTGTAGCATCATCTTCTTCTAAGTATATGTAATCCTTCTTTTTATATTGAGAAAACTTATGAGGTTTTTTAAAGTGTTTTAATTTATGAGGACACAATAGCCTAAAAACATGTACATCTTCAAGAAACCAAGTTTTTTTCATGAGTAGGAGTAGTTTTGCTATAGGTCGACACCGCAGTTAAATTCTTACAAAAAAAAGAGCCATCCGTTGGGATAGCTCTTTTGTATATATAACCGTTATAAAGTTTATGCTCCGTTTTCCCTCTTGATAAGGTTTAAAGCACTTCCTTCATTGTACCAATCAATTTGTGATTGATTATAGGTATGGTTTACTGTAATTGTATTCTTTGTTCCATCTGCATGAACGATTTCAATCGTTAATGGTTTGTCCGGAGCAAATTCATTTAAATCTGTGAAGTTAAATGTATCATCTTCTTGGATGAGATCATAATCTGCTTCATTTGTAAATGTTAATCCAAGCATACCTTGCTTCTTAAGGTTGGTCTCGTGAATACGAGCAAAACTCTTAACAATTACTGCCACAACACCTAAGTGACGTGGCTCCATCGCTGCATGTTCTCTAGAAGATCCTTCTCCATAGTTATGGCCTCCTACAACAATGGTGTGGATTCCAGCAGCTTTATAAGCACGTTGTGTATCTGGTACACCACCATACTCTCCGTCTAATTGGTTCTTTACAAAGTTTGTCTTTTTATTGTATGCATTTACAGCTCCAATAAGACAGTTATTTGAGATATTATCTAGATGTCCTCTATAACGTAACCAAGGTCCTGCCATAGAGATATGATCTGTAGTACATTTTCCAAAAGCTTTGATTAATAGTTTTGCACCATTAATTTCATTTCCTATCGGTGTAAATGGTGTCAATAACTCTAAACGTTCACTTGTAGGGTTTACGGTAATCACTACGCCAGTTCCATCTTCTACGGGTGCAATAAATCCATTATCTTTTACTTCAAAGCCTTTTGGAGGTAACTCCCATCCTGTAGGTTCATCAAACATCACTTCTTGCCCTTCTTCATTAATTAAAGAATCTGTAAGAGGGTTAAAGTCTAGACGTCCTGCTATAGCAATGGCAGCAGTAATTTCTGGAGATGCTACAAAGGCGTGTGTATTAGGGTTACCATCAGCACGCTTTGCAAAGTTTCTGTTAAACGAGTGTACAATACTGTTTTTTGGTGCATTTTTAGGATCACTATAACGTGCCCATTGTCCGATACATGGTCCACAAGCATTGGTAAATAGTTTTGCATCTAAGTTTTCAAAAACTTGTAAGATACCATCTCTCTCTGCGGTATAACGTACTTGCTCAGAACCTGGGTTAATTCCTAGTTCTGCTTTCATTTTAAGGCCTTTATCTAATGCTTGTTGTGCAATAGAAGAGGCTCTTGATAAATCTTCATAAGAAGAGTTTGTACAAGATCCTATAAGACCCCACTCTACTTGTAATGGCCAGTCATTACTTTGTGCTTTATCTGTCATTGCAGTACCTACAGATGTAGATAAGTCTGGTGTAAATGGTCCATTTAATAAAGGGCCTAATTCAGAAAGATTAATCTCTATTACTTGATCAAAATATTGCTCTGGATTTGCATACACTTCTGCATCGGCAGTAAGGTGTTCTTTTACTTGGTTTGCTGCATCTGCTACACCTTCTCTATCGGTAGCTCTTAGGTAGCGCTCCATAGAGGCATCATACCCAAAAGTAGATGTGGTTGCTCCTATCTCGGCACCCATATTACAGATGGTCCCTTTACCTGTACAAGACATTGCTATTGCTCCAGGGCCAAAATACTCTACTACAGCCCCAGTTCCTCCTTTTGCCGTAAGGATTTCAGCTACTTTAAGAATCACATCTTTTGGTGCTGTCCATCCACTTAATTTTCCAGTAAGTTTTACTCCGATAAGTTTTGGGAATTTAAGTTCCCAAGCCATACCTGCCATCACATCTACAGCATCTGCTCCTCCTACTCCTATTGCGATCATTCCTAGACCACCTGCATTTACAGTATGAGAATCTGTTCCGATCATCATTCCTCCTGGGAAGGCATAATTTTCTAAAACTACTTGGTGAATAATACCAGCGCCTGGTTTCCAGAAACCGATTCCATATTTATTTGATACTGACTCTAAAAAGTCAAATACTTCTTTACTTACATCATTAGCACGTAATAAATCTTTTCCTGCACCTTCTTTTGCTTGAATTAAGTGATCACAATGTACGGTTGTAGGAACAGCGACTTTAGTTTTACCTGCTTGCATAAATTGTAACAGCGCCATTTGGGCTGTAGCATCTTGACAAGCGATTCTATCTGGAGCAAAATCTACATAATCCTCACCTCTTTCAAATGGTTTTGAAGGGGTTCCTTCCCATAAGTGAGAGTATAAAATCTTTTCAGAAAGGGTTAATGGTCTTCCTACAAGATCACGAGCAATATCTACACGCTCTGCCATCCTTGCGTAGACTCCCTTGATCATTTCTATATCAAATGCCATATGCTTTTGGTGTTATTAGGTTATTTACGGGTTAATAATGAATTTATTCAATCTAGCGAATTTACAAAATCGCAGTGAGAAAGACAATAGGAAATCTGTCGATAAAGTGACTAAGAACTTATCACGAAAACCATAAAATTCTCATTAAAAAAAAGTCATATTAATAAAAAAATAGGATTCAAATTATCAATCACATAAAATTGCGCTATTTGAGGAGGTTTAGCGCATCAATTATTGAGGTATTTTTCGCTTTCGCGAAAAAGAAATTCTGTTAAATCTATGTTAGATTACTATATCGTTATAGTCCAAACCTACATAATGCATTAGAAAATCTATTATTACTTCTCAAGTCTCATCATGAAATTCTAATACATCAGGTGAGTTAAAGAAAGGTTTTTCCGCTTTCGCGAAAGCAAAAAAAGCATCACACTATTCTCTTAAAATAATGTAATGCTTTTATGTTATTTATCGTTTTGCATTGTTTTCGCAAAAGCGAAAACCTTAGAATAAGCTCTTAATAATATCTTCTATGCTTAATCCCTCTGCCTCTGCTTTGTAGTTTTTAATCAATCTATGACGTAAAATCCCCGTAGCAATCGCTTGCACATCCTCTATATCTGGCGAATATTTTCCGTTGACAGCAGCATGTGTTTTTGCACCTAATATCAAGTTTTGAGAAGCTCTTGGTCCTGCTCCCCAATCTACATAATCATTTACGATTTGCGTTGCGGCTTCCGTCTTAGGTCTTGTCTTACTTACTAATTGCACGGCATATTCTATCACATTATCTGCAACAGGTATACGGCGGATTAATTGCTGAAAATCAATAATTTCCTGATTTGAAAAAAGCGAGTTAACCGTTGGTTTATGATCTGAAGTTGTTGCTTTTACAACATCTACTTCTTCTTGGAATGAAGGGTAATCAAGGTTGATAGCAAACATAAAACGATCTAATTGTGCTTCTGGTAAAGGATAAGTTCCTTCTTGCTCAATTGGGTTTTGCGTTGCTAGTACAAAGTATGGTGAACTAAGTGAATATCTATTTCCCGCTACCGTAACAGTACGTTCCTGCATTGCTTCCAGAAGTGCTGCTTGCGTTTTAGGAGGGGTACGGTTAATCTCATCTGCTAGGATGATATTTGAAAAAATAGGCCCTTTTATAAACTTAAACTGACGAGATTCATCTAAAATCTCTGATCCTAAAATATCACTCGGCATCAAGTCGGGTGTAAATTGAATACGTTTAAAATCTAATCCTAATGCGGTAGCGATGGTATTTACCATCAATGTTTTTGCAAGACCAGGCACTCCTATTAATAAAGCGTGACCTCCAGAAAATATAGACAAAAGAATTTCATCTATGACTTTTTCTTGTCCTACAATTACTTTTGCAATTTCGGCTTTAAGTTGTGTATGTTTTTCTACTAATTGATTTATAGCAGCTACGTCTGACATATTTTTTAATTTTTCAACCAGTTACTTACATATTCACAGTCACGGTTTCCACCATTCACTTTTATGTATGTCTCTTCTATCTTTTCTTTTTGCCACTCTGAAATTGCTTTAATCTGCTTTTCTCTAAGGGCTAAATCTTTTACTTTAATATAATCTTTAGAGTAGTCGGCTTTATGCTCTTCTAATCTATTTTTTACGGTCATAATTTTATAACGTGTCTTTCCTGTACGGCTAGGATCATTAAACACAAGTGATACAGCTCCGTCTTTTAAGTCATTTACTTTTGTATATAAAGTAGGGTCTAACTTATTTAATTCAAAACGTTTATCTAAAGTTACTGGATTCACTAATACACCGCCATTAAACTTTGTTTCTTTTTCATCAGAAAATTCACGAGCTGCTTCATCAAAGGTAAGTTCTCCATCTTCAATACGTTTTTTGATACGCTCTATCTTATCTTTTGCTTCTTCTTCTTGGGCTCTATCTACCTCAGGAATTAATAAGATGTGTCTAATTTCTAATTTATCTCCTTTAATTTTTTCGAGGGTAGCAATATGAAAACCATATTCTGTTTCAAAAGGCTCACTTACTTCTCCTTCTTGTAATCCAAAAACGATATCTCTAAATTCTTTTACTAATGGTGTCTTTCTATCTATCAACATAAATCCTCCATCACCTCTTGAGGCTGCATCATCTGTATATAGTACTGCTTTTGTTGCAAAACTACTTCCATTGTCTAGGATGTCTGATCTAAAACCATTAAGACGATCTAAGATTTTCTGACGTTCTGCTTCAGTAGCTTCAGGCTCAATAACAATTTGTGCAATCTCAAGCTCTACACCAAAGGTAGGCAGCTCTTCTTCTGGAATGCTTTCAAAAAATGATTTTACCTCATCTGGAGTAACATCTACCTCAGAAATAATTCTTTCATTCATACTCTCAGAAAGACGAATATCTCTTCTTATAGAGAATAACTCGGCCCTTAAGTCTGCAATGTTATCTTTTTTATAGTACTCAATTACTTTTTGTTCTGACCCTAATTGTTGTGCAAAACGTCCTATAATTTGATCTACTTCTGAGTTTACTTGTGCATCATTTACAATAATACTGTCCTGAATTGCATGGTGCGCAAGGAGTTTATCTTCTAGTAATTTACCCATTACTTGACATGGTGTAATTTCTACCGAAGATTGTCCTTGGCTTTTAATATCAAATAAAAATTTATCAATATCACTTTCTAAAATTAAGTAATCACCTACGACACCTGCGACACCGTCTACTTTAAATTTAGTAAAAGACTTTGTAATACTATCTTGTGCCAATAAGGGTTGACATACAAATAGTATGATAAGGGTTCTAATTATATATTTCAAATTTTTTGTTTTTAATAGCATCATCTTTAATCTCCTTTTCAAGTTGCTTTGTGAGGGTTAACTTTCGTTTATTTCTAATAATTTGATTAATTGTTGGCCGCACATACGTTAAGGGAGCAATATCATTACGCGATAGCGTTTCCTTAACAGCGATCAAATATAATCCTAATGAATCTCGTAGTTGTAAGAAATTGGTTTTTTTTAACAATTTATCGGCATTTGTACCGTCAATAGGCTGAATACTGTTTTGTACAACACTACGTTTTACCCAAGTAGAATCATTTAAAAAATAATTTTTAAACTGTAATCGTATGGAGTCTAGTATGACTTTATCTTTTTCTTTAAAATTTATAAAGAGTTTGGCTACTTCATTACCATCATTATAGTCTGTTGCTAAATGAATATATCTCAATTTAACTAATTCTTCATTTAATCTAAAGTTTTCTTTATTCTGGTCATAAAACTGTTGCGCTTCTTGATCTGACACAATACTATCTAATCGTTGCTGTATCAATCTATCTTTATATAGTTTTATGTATAAGTCTGTACGATAGTCTTGAACGAGTTGTTCAAATTTATCTTGTTCTTGTTTAGATACATTAAGTAAGGCCCCATCCAGTAATAATCTATTGGTAGCCCAATCATTAATATAACTCTTCACGACCGTAGTACTATCTAAAGAAAATGCAGTAGTATCAAAAATAGTTTCAATCTCTGATTTGTATAAATAGGTATCATTTACTCTCGCAACTGCATCTTGATCTGATGTGGTTTTATTAAAAAAGTCACATGAGATTATGAATAAGCAACCTGCAAAAAGTACTATGTACTGTTGTAACTTCATTTATTTTAATGTCTTAATAAAACGTTCTAAAACAGCTTCGTTTACTTTTATTGTAGCCGTATCCTTGAGGTTTTGTAACCAAGCAGTTTCTATGTGTTTTTGATAATCATTAATTACAGCCCCTTTTGTCTCTTCTAATATTGGTAACTTGGAAGGGATGATCTCTTCCAAATTATAAAGCACATAATCTGTATGCAACGAGTATACTTTACTAATACCTACTTTAGGTGTAAAATCTGGTGCTATATATGCCGTATCATTTGAAGCTACTTCGCGTTTTGTAAATAGAACGTTTACTTGATCATTTATATTGAATCGTTTTTCTATTTCTTCTTTTGATGTCCCCTTTCGCAACAGCTTTCTTATGGTGGAAAGTGTTTTTTTATCTGACGCTGTGATCATCGTCATCTTCAGAGTCTCTGGCAATCTATACACTTCTTTGTTTTTTGCAAAGTATTCCTGAAGGCCTATAGTATCACTTTTTGCGACTTTCCAAACCTTTGTTTCTAACAACTCAAAAAGTAATAATCCTTCTCTATACTCTCTGATAAGAGCACTAAAACCTGGATCAACTGCTTCTAAATGATTTTCATGATATTGTCTAATCATTTTATTGGTCCAAATAAATGCCTGTGTATTTACAAGTTGTTCTTTGTTTCTGTAAGAACCCCCTCTTTGAAAACGTTCTAAGTGCTTCCCAAAAGTAGCGTATGTAATTGCCGTGTCTTTAAGATTAAATGCTACTTCTTTTACATCAAACTCACTTGGAGTATATTTCCATTTTCTGGTAGCGAAGTCAGCATCAGATATACGAGATGCAAAATACGCCTGAAGCTTTTTATTTTCTTTAATATCATATAGCGTACGCAATTTTGAATCCAACGTATCTGATATTTGCTTTGATCTAATATCTCTTTTAAGTTTCTCTTCTAAAGCCGCTCGTTCTTCTTCATAAGATCCTACAGGAAAGCGCTGAACTAATTTTGCAATATGCCATCCAAATTCAGACTTGAAAGGTTGTGTATAGGTTCCTTTTCCTTTAATACTAAATACTTGCTCTTCAAAAATCTTACTGCTTAATTGTCCAGATTCAAAACGATCTAACAAACCACCTTTTACAGAAGATCTTTTATCATCACTATGCGTCTGTGCTAGTTTTTCAAAAGATTCGCCTTGTTCTAACAATGCATAGATCTCTTTAATACGTTTCTCAGGCTGTAATGACGTGTCTTTTTGTTTTAGCGCAAGCATAATATGAGCTACTTGAATACCTCCTCGTGCAGCGCGTCTATCTGTAGTTTGCACAATATGATACCCAAATTGGGTCTTAAATGGTTTAGAAACTTTTCCTATATCTGTAGTAAAAGCAGCTGTTTCAAATGGATATACCATTTTAAATGCTTTAAACCAACCTAGTTCCCCTCCATTTGATTTTGCAGAAGGATCTTCACTATACTGTTTTGCTATTGCCGTAAAGTTCTCCCCTGCTAGTATACGCTTACGTGCTTCTATAATTTTAGTAT
>JBLHOX010000123.1:0-8274 GCA_047623725.1 Dokdonia sp.
CGTTTCTGTCTTATGAACCGTATTCTTATTTTGGGCCCGTGTCGAGTATGAAGGATTTTAAAGTGAAGATGAAAGAAGATATCAATTCATTAGATACGGTTGTGATTTCTGCAGGAAGTTTTGAGGCAAGTGATAATAGTAAGATTTCTGTCTTAAAACCACTAGATGTGGTGACAACCGCAAGTGCCTTAGGAGATTTTGTAGGTGCTTTACAAACCCTTCCTGGAACGACGACGGTAGCAGAAGATGGGCGTCTTTTTGTACGTGGAGGAGATGCTGGGGAAACGCAAATATTTATAGATGGGATTCGTGTATTTACACCGTATACACCCACCACAAATAATATTCCTACACGTGGTCGATATAGTCCGTTTTTATTTGATGGGATTACGTTTTCTACAGGAGGATATTCAGCAGAGTATGGGGAAGCACTTTCTAGTGTACTTTTATTAAATACGGTCGATGAGCCAGATCAAGATAAGACAGATATTTCTATCATGTCTGTAGGTGGTGGGGTAGGACTGACTAGAAAATGGGAGAAATCATCTTTGAGTTTAAGTACTTCTTATATTAACTTAGCTCCCTACATCGAAGCTTTTCCAGATCGTAATGATTGGTCAAAACCTTTTGAAGCACTTTCTGGAGAGGCTGTATATCGGTACAGAACGAAGGATGGATTATTTAAATTATATACTGCTTTTGATACTTCTGGTTTTGAGCTTAATCAAGAGGATATTAATCTAGAAGAGGGACTTGATCTTAAATTAGATAATAGTAATTTGTATGTAAATACATCGTATACAGGAGTTTTATCAGATACTTGGAGTATTAAAGCAGGAGGAAGTTATACGTATGCAAAAACAAGCGTAGATATTACCACAAATGATATTGATGATACAGAAAACTCTGCACATTTTAAAGTAAAACTAAAGAAGCGTTTTTCAAATAGATTTAAGTTGTCTATGGGAGCAGAGCAATTTATCACAGATTTTAATGAGGATTTTACAGGTGTTTTTGACACGGAGACGATACGTGATACGTATGGATATGATAGTGCTATTAGCGCCATATTTACAGAAGGGGATGTTGTATTTTCTAAAAAACTAGCATTGAAAGCGGGACTGAGAGGTTCTTATACAAGTCTAACAGATCAGTTTAATGTCTCTCCACGTGTATCACTAGCTTATAAAACGGGTAAGAAGAGTCAGTTGTCATTTGCGTATGGTGATTTTTATCAAAACCCAACCAACGATTTTTTAAAGTTTAGTCAAGAACTGGAAGCTCAAAAAACACAACATTATATATTGAACTATCAATATAACAATAACGGACGTGTTTTTAGAATAGAAGGCTTTAGAAAGACGTACGACAATCTCGTTACTTTTGATACAGAATTTGCTGGTGTCGATAGTGTTTTTGAGAATGGGGGAGATGGATTTGCACAAGGATTAGACTTGTTTTGGAGAGATAATACGAGTATTAAGAGTATGGATTACTGGGTGAGTTATTCCTTCTTAGATTCAGAAAGAGCGTATCTTAATTTTCCAGAGCAAGCAAGACCTTCTTTTGCCAATACACATAATCTCTCTGTCGTTGCAAAATACTTTATTACCGATTGGAAGTCTCAGATAGGATTGACTTATCAATATGGTTCTGGCCGTACGTATACCAATCCTAATACCATTGGTTTTTTACAAGAGGAAACCAAGTCTTTTAATAACATTAGTTTAAACTGGGCATATTTGCTTTCACAACAAAAGATTTTATATCTTTCTGTAAATAATGTCTTAGGGTTTAATAACGTAAACGGATTCCAATATAGTACTACACCTAATGCAGGCGGTACTTTTGATAGAAGGGCATTGACACCTGCTGCAGATCAATTCTTTTTTGTAGGCTTTTTCTGGACGATTAGTGATGATAATAATAGTAACCAGTTAGATAATTTGTAACACATATAACCCCTGACCTTAAAATCAGGGGTTGTTTTTTTAATGTCACCTATATTAGCGACATTGGCATACCCCATTAGAGCCTGGGTAGCCTCGATTACATCCTCCACAAGCTACATAGCATGCTGCCGAAGCATTCGTACAGTTATGTCCTCCTTGGATCATTTTTTGTTCAATGTTTGACACAATGTTTCCTAAGTTTGAAATGTTTTTTAACATGATTTTAAAATTTTAGATATTAAAATAAAAGCGATCATTTATAGACACTCACAGTGTATGTCAGCTTTTCGCGAAAAAGGCATTTGTTTATGCTTATTTTTGCAAATAGCTGAAAATCAGTATAAAGTATTATATCTAAAAGTGCTTTTTTTATTTTAAGGAAACAACAGACATTTCATAAGTGCTTGTATTCCTTTCAAATACGTAGTGTATTGTCTAAGATGTTTTTGAAGAGAAGTGGTGATAAGAATAGTAATCAACTGGATCATCTATAAACACAAATTCCTCGATGAATATCGAGGAATTTGAATATGGATAGTTAACTGCCGACTAAAAACCGATACAGTATAATGATCCACCAGGACCTCCGCAAACCCCTGGTTGTACACTACGGCAACCTCCTGATGTTGTATAACAAGGATCACCTGCGCTTTTCCCTAAACAACCTCCGTAACAATAGGCATCACCTCCTTGGATGTTTTGTTGTTGTTTTTTTGATAAATCCGTTCCTAAGTTTGAAATGTTTTTTAACATAATTTGAGTTTTTTAGATATTAAATAAAAGCGATCATTTATAGACACTCACAATGTATGTCTGCTTTTCGCGAAAAAGGCATTTGTTTATATTGATTTTTTATAAATATTTAAAAATCAGTATAAAATATTATACCTAAAATTGAGTCTTTTATTCTAAGGAGACAATAGGCATTTCATAAGTGACTGTGTTTATTTCAAATGCGTAGTATGCTATCTAAGGAGTTTTTTGAAGATTAGTAATGATGTATACTCAATAGAACATAAGGGAATCAATAGTTAATTCCCTTACGTTACTTTTTATATTTTAATTCACCAGTGTCCGATTAAAATGTATATACATCTATTAAGGCTATATATAGTAGGTATTACACAGGCTTTTAATGAATAAACCTGCTTGTCCTTGACATTAGTATCTTAGGTGGAGGTAAAGGAAATATATTTATTTACAGCTAGTTCTCAAATGATTAACCATTAGTCTTACGTCTTATGTCTAATAGCAAATCGATCATATGTCTTAGTCGGACACGACTAATTCTAATTAAAGAATTGTGTGAAATCAATTTTTGAATATTCATTATAATCACAAACACTAAATACTCTTTTTGGTCTTGTTATGATTACATAATTAGGACTAACGGATATACCCTGAAGGTATGATATTATGATAAATGTATCTATATCCATAAGCATCTACTTGATTAGTCAATATGGTTGCTCCATGAGCTTGTGCTCCAGATAAAAGGTGTTCTGTAGCGGCTATTTCTGAAATTCCGCCCGCATACGGAATTGCTTTTGGGATAAAAATTTCTATGCAATAATCATTCAACGCATAATCAATAAGATAATGTATAGGCTCCTTTACTACTGGGATCCCATCAGAATGTATTGGAGCTCCAGTAGGATCTTCAGTTGGTAATGGTGGAGTCGTTGTAGGGGGATCAGGTTCTTCACAGTTTGTAGGGGCTGGCGCACAAAATAGATAGAAGAGAACGCTTGTAAAATTTTCAGATAGATTTGCATGGAAGGCATCTTTAAAGTCTCCTTGTACATTTGGACCTATAAGGTCTTCTAAAAGGATGACTTGTTTCCCTGACGTCTTGTTTGAAAATCTTATCTCGCAAGTTCATTATCCATAATAACTTGTGAAGCGGTAAAAGAGATCCAATGCATGTTTAAGGTTAATTCATCACTAGCACTTAGAGTTCTATTATTACTGGATGTACTGTCTTGTACTTCTTGGGTACGTACTTCTAGATTTGATGTGCTTTCATTTTCAGTGATAATTTCATTATCTGTTGTGCAAGAAAATAGGAATAACATACATATTACTAGTATATAAAAAGGATGGTTTTTATAGTTTTGGTGTTTTAAGAAAGCTATTTATTTTGAAAAGTAGTAGGAACTATCTTCTTTTAGTTTCTGTTGTATCTCTGATGATAATATTGCGAAATGATGTATCGCATAGTACGCTTTCGCGAAAGCGTCTAAAAGATTTTTTTCTTTGATTATTGGTGATAAAAAGAGAAATTAAGGGGATAGATACATGAGCGCATCACAAATAATTGGTATACGCTCATGTATTTATTAATTAAAGAATTTTGTAAAATCAATTCTGTTATATTGAGAATAAGCACAAACATCACGAACTCTTTTAGGTCTTGTGATAATTACATATTTGTTTTGACTAGCTATACCATTAATATACGATGATGATATGATATCATAATAAATGTAACGATGTGTACTTATAGGATCTTCTTGATTTGTAAGGATAGCTGCTTCGTTAGATTGAATGGCAGACAACGGGTGTTGGGTAGCTGCTATTTCTAAAATTTCACCAGTATCAGGAATCGTTTTTGGAACAAAAATTTCTAAGCAATGTTGATTCAATACATAATTCATTAAATATGCTATTACTTCTTGTGCTGTAGGGATTTGGTCATCAGAAGCTGGAGTTCCGGTAGGTCCTATTCCTGTAGGTAATGGAGGAGTTGTTGCAGGTGGGTCTGGAGCTCCACAAGACATAGGGTCTGCAGAGCAGTGCATATTATCAACAATTCCTTGAATAGCTTCTGTTAAATTTAAAAAGAAGGCATCTTTAAAATCTCCATTCGCATTTGATCCTATTACATCTTCTAAGGCTATTACATCTTGATTTGAAGTGATATTTGAAAAATCTTGCCTTGCAAGTTCATATTCCATAATAGACTCTGCAGTGATAAAGGACATCCAGTGCATATTTAAGGCTAGTTCATAATGAGTACCTGGAGTTCTATTATTATTGGGTATCTCGTCTTGTATTTCTGGGCTATGTAGTTCTAGATTTGAAGTTATGTTATTTTCAGTTATAATTTCATCGTCGGTTGCACAAGAGAATAAGAGTAATAAGCAAACTAGGATAGGATAAAAATTAAGAATTTTCATAGTTTAAGGGTTTTAAATGATAGGGTAATAGTACTACATTTCATTCAACATGAATATGTCCTTATATATACGTATGCATTTACTTCATATTCGTGAGGATTTGTTTCATTTTTGATTTTAATCAAAAATTCTTTTTAACACATAGTCTTTTCGTCTACTAGATACGGGTACTTTAATATCAAGATGTACTACAAGAACTCCTTGTTTATTGTATTTAAGCACGTGTTTCTTATTTACTATGTAGGATTGGTGGCATCGTATAAAGGTTTCTTCAGAGAGTATTTCTTCTATTTTTTTTATAGATTTTGATACCATAATCTTCTCCATTTGCTGGGTGTAAAATGTCGTGTAATTACCTTCTGATCTACAGTAAATAATATCATCTTCATAAACGGCATATACGTTATCACTCGTTTTAAGAATGACTCGCTTATTTTTTACACCATTAAAATATTCACTGGATATTTCGATAAGTTTTTCTAGATGACTTTCCTTTTTTTCTTGTGTAGTTACTTTTTGTAAGGCAGTTATAAACTCATCTGTTTCTATAGGTTTAAGGATATAGTCTAATGCGCCTACTTTGATAGCCTTAATCGCGTGTGTGTCATATCCTGTAATAAAAATAACATCAAAATCTTTGAATGTGGCTTGTTGTAGGATATCAAAGCTGATACCATCTCCTAAATGTATATCTAGTAATAAAAGTTGAGGTTTAAGCTCCTCGATGATCTTTACACCAGAAGCAACACTATCGGCTTCGCCTATAATAGAAAGCTCATTTTTAAAATGTGTTTCTACTTTTTCTTTGATATCTGCTCTTACAGAAGATTCATCGTCGATAATAACTACTTTAATCATGCTCTGTTAGTTTATAAGGGATTAAAAAGGTGGTAATGACTCCACTAGTTGAAGAATCAAGATCCTTTTTATTTAAGTCGGTAATTTTCTGTTTGGTTGCTTTTTCTATGAAATTTTGTATCAAATGTGTTGATACAGATTCTTTATGGGTACTCTTATTCATTTGTATACCCACTCCATTATCTTCTATAATACATTCTAAAAAATCGTTTTTCTCAGATAGTGTAAGGGTAATTTTTCCTTTGTAATCTATTCCTTTAAATGCATGCTCTATACTATTTTCAATGTAGGGCTGTATGAGCATAGGGGGAATAAATATAAACGCATCTTCCTCTAAGTTATGTAATTTAATCTCATATTCAAATGTGTTAGGAAAACGTAATAATTGTAAATCCATATACTTTTGTAAAGATTCTAATTCTTTTTCTAATAACACATAATTATTTGTAGAGTTTTCTAGGATAAGTCTTAGTAATCTTGAAAATTTCAATAAATAATTAATGGCTCCTTGTTGATCTTTTTTTATAGTATTCTGGATCGCATATAGGGTATTGAACATAAAATGAGGATTCATTTGAGAACGTAATAAACGTTGCTGCATTTGTAAACTCATGGTATCAAATGAACGCTGTCGTTTCTTATATAAATAAATACCAAGTCCAATGAGTACTACAGATACTATAAATAGAAGTAAGAGTTGTATTTGTGTTTTTATAGTATTTATTTCTGCTTTTTGTTTTTGAACTTGTAGTTTTTCTCTCTCTTTATAAGACGATTCTAAGGATTTTAAATCTTTGGTATACTTATCCTCATACCGTGCGTTTTGGTATTTTAAAATTGTATCTAAATATTTTTGAACTTCTTTTATGCTAGATTTTGTGTCATACGCATAGCGCATTTTATAACTTAATATACTACGCAAGGCGCTTTCTGATATATAATCTTTATTTAAAGAAAGAGCTTTGTCTAGATAATATTTTGCCGAATCATATTGTTGTAAATCAAGAAAAACCTCTCCTAAATTTCCATAGGCAAGCGTAAGGTTTTTACTTTTAAGCGGACTATCTTCTGTTAATTTTAAAGATTCGACTCCTAACAGATAATTGATTTTTGCCTTCTTATAATTTTTTTGTACATGCTGAAAATACCCATAATGAGAATATAAATCATTCCTTACTGATGGGTTTGAAAATGAATTATTTTGGATTAAATCCTCTAACGTTTTAATCGCAATATCTTTATCTGGAAAATAATCATACTGAATTTGAGACTTATTGACGATGGCAGAAATAAGCTTAGAAGAATCTTGTCCCTTTTTTAGCATGTCAATTTGTAAATCTACATATTCTAATGCTTTATCATACTCCCGTGTTTTACTATAGGTATTTGTAAGTTGGTAATAGGCAACTGCTCTATACGGGTAATTTTCCTTATTTAATAATGATTCAAACCGTTTTGATATGGCTATTGCTTCTCCATACTCATTAGTGCTGGTATATACATCCCAAGCATTATAAAAATAGATGAGCTCTCTTTTATTTTTGATCGTATCTGTAATACGTTCTATGACTTTATATAAATAAAAAGAAGCGCTATCTGTATTTCCTTTATTTACATAATACTGCCCTTTTAAAAAATCATTTTCGATACGAAGGGAATCAAAAGCAGATGATTTTGATGTGATAAGTTGATCTGCTTTTTTTAAATATAAAAGCGTTGAGTCTGTGGTATATTTTTTTGATTTTTTTTGAAGCGTTATAATAGCATTCCGTACACCTTCATTTGTCAATTTTTGGTCAGTAGTACAGGCAAATGCAAAGCATAGTAATAAAATACAGAATAGGGATGTATTTTTTGTCATATACCAAACTTACATAAAATGTTAAACTATAGGTAATTCTTTATAACATATTACTCACAGTTAGGGGTATCATTTTAAGAAAACCATATATAGTTCTTGTTCAGATTATTTGTCTGATAAATGGAGTAGGGGGATGGGTATTATTTTTTGATTACAGGAAATATATTCTGAGTACGCTTTCGCGAAAGCATATATAACCCTAAAAACAAAGGAGCCACTTTTTACAGAGGCTCCTTTTGTCAATGTATGCATAAAAATGCTAGTGAATAATTAATTTTTCTGTAACTAATCCCATACCCGTTTCTAGGCGAAGTATGTAAGGACCTTTACTTATGTTTGATACAGGTAATTGTAATATGCTTGTACCTGCTTCTGGTTTCCATTGTTGTATAACTTGACCAAGCATAGAGAACAGTGTCGCTTT
>JBLHOX010000124.1:0-8268 GCA_047623725.1 Dokdonia sp.
AGAATTCCTCGAGGTTCTACCTCGGGGTCAAAGAGGAAAGTTTGAAAACGGATAGTTTTCATAAAACTAAAAATAAGTTTTTTCCGCTTGATACCTCGATGGCTCTGCCTCGGGGTAGTTCATTTAACCATTT
Organism: Dokdonia sp.; assembly: GCA_047623725.1. Lineage (GTDB taxonomy): Bacteria > Bacteroidota > Bacteroidia > Flavobacteriales > Flavobacteriaceae > Dokdonia. Next base: position 134 of record JBLHOX010000124.1, read on the forward strand.
GATCTTTTTTTCCAAATTCGTCGTACATATTAATAGAAAGTCTTCACTTGAGGATCATACGTACAATTTATATTTTTGTTAATTAGGTAGATAAATTTATTTTGTTTAAGTTTGGTTAAATATTTTTAAACAAAATTTAATTATGTAATAGTTCCGATCAAAATTTCGCTTACCAGTTAGTACACATAATTCTGTAGATAAATCAATTAATATGCCCCCAATATTAAAAATACTACTACCGATATACGTTTTACTATTTAGCCTTAGCGCGTATGCCCAAAAAAGTTCTATTCAGGACACAGTTACTTTTGTATTAAAAACAAAAATATCAAAGAATCATCGGATTGAAATAAGTAACTATTTACGAAGCCTAGACACCGTTAGTACTCCTATACATCGTGCACGGATATATAATGATATCTCAATTGCCTATACAAAAGCAAGTTACTATTTGGTCGTGTCAAAATCGGATAGTATCTATTATTATTCAAACAAAGCGCTTTTACTGACCAAAAATAATAATAGTACTGAAGCTTTACAACAACACTTATTTGCCATAAATAATATAGGCTGGTCATATCAAGATGCAGGCGACTATACAGAAGCTTTAACCTATTTTAAGAAAACATTAAACCTAACAGAGCATATAATTCGTCCAATAGATTTCTATGGATATAGACAAAGTGCTACCACAGGAATTGCTCTTATATATGAATCACAAAAAAACTATACATTGGCCATTGAGCAGTATACGTCTTTACTAACATACATTGATGAAAATAAAATTGATAAAAGTAATATATCCTCCATTGTATTTATCTATTTAGCACGATTTTTTGGAGAAGTACATGATTTAGATCAAGCCTTTTTCTATGCCAATAAAGGACTGGAAATTGCTACTAAAAATAAGATACCAGATAGAATTGCTTTAGCATATTTAGAACTAGCCTCTTTAAAATTTAAATGTCAAGAATATGAAAAGGTAGCATTGTTTTTATCAAAAGCATTTGAAATACTTAGAGATTCAGAAAGTATTGTTTTACTTTCTAAATATTATCTTATAAAATCTTATTTAGCTGGCGCGTCTGGTGCTATGGTTCAAAAAGTACATTATGCAGAAAAAGCTTTTGAATTAGCTGGAAAACAAAATATTACCAGAACACAAGTAGTTATTGGACAGCTTTTATCTGATGCGTATAAAGACGTTGGAAACTATAAAAAAGCTTTTGAATACAAAGAGAAAATTACAACTATAGAAGAAGCTTTAACAAACAATGCAGAAATTAAAAAAGGCATGTTATTAGAGATAGAAGAAAAAGATGTAAGCATAAAATTAGAACAGGCCAAGAATATAATAAAAAGTAGAATTATAACTATAACTCTACTTTTTATTATAGTAGGTTTTATAACTCTAGCTTATATATTTAAATACAGACAAAAAAAAATAAGATTAGCAGGGATCATAAAACAAAAAAATGAGCAACTAAAAGAATTGAGCATTGCAAAATCACGCTTATTTAACAACATCTCTCACGAACTCCGTACACCACTTACATTAATTTCTGGTCCGGTAGACCAAATCCTAGATTTGGGTAAAGATACATTAGATATAGCGACTACATCTAAACTACAAATGGTCAAGCAAAATGTAAAATCTTTGAAAATACTGGTCAATGATATCCTAGATTTATCTAAGCTTGAAGCAAGAAAGCAGGAGCTTAACAAACAATCCATTCATCTCGAAAATTCTTTAAAAAAAACCACCAATAAATTTAATGCGTTGGCAGAAGAAAACAACATTAACTTTAATGTTAGCCTTCAGGATCTAAAAGAACATCAGGTACTCATAGATGAGCCAAAACTAGAAAAAATCATTAATAATCTTCTTTCAAACGCTATTAAACATACGCCATCCAAAGGGTCTATAAATATAGTTGCTACCGAAGAAAACAATCACTTACACCTTGTTTTTCGAGATACGGGTTCTGGAATTTCTAAAAACGACCTACCTAAAATTTTTGACCGTTATTTTCAGAGTAATGACCCTACAAAACCTTTAGAAGGAGGTTCTGGGATTGGACTCTCATTAGTAAAGGAATTAGTAGCGTTAATGGAAGGAGAAATCACAGTAGAAAGCCAGATAGGGCAAGGAAGTACTTTTAGACTTAGCCTACCCATAACAGAAGCTGCGGTGCAGGATACTAAACAGCTAGAAAAAACAGAAGAAGATACCCTTGCAGAAACAATATCTCTGGAGCCTCCTGTTTTGACTAACGAAGACATAAAAAAAGAGTATACCATCATGATCGTAGAAGATCATTGTGGCATGCAAGACTTCATGAGCTCTATTTTAGATAAAAAATATAATCTTATAGTCGCTAATAACGGAGAAGAAGCATTGCAGAAATTAAAAGCCAGGGCATCTGTAGACCTTATAATATCTGACGTGATGATGCCTATAATGGATGGATTTACATTGCTAGAAACCGTTAAAAAATCTAGCATCTATTGTAATATCCCGGTTATCATGTTAACCGCTCTAACAGCAACAGATCACAAACTAAAAGCATTAACCATTGGTGCAGATGATTACCTTAATAAACCATTTGATGCAAAAGAACTGATCGCTAGGATAAACAACCTCTTGTTGAACAGTAGAAACAGGAAAAAATGGAATGCGCAAAAAGAAATACAACATATAGATGAACATGATGCTGATTCAATCAATATTTCGAATACTGTAAGTAAACAAGAAATAGTCTGGATACATCAGGTCCAAGAGAGATTAACAGAAGAATTAGAAAATGATATTTTTAGACTTTGTCAACTAGCAAAAGAAATGCATTTAAGTGAACGCCAATTTCAACGCAGAATAAAAAAAATTACTGGACTATCTCCAAAGAAATTTCAACAAGAAATAGCATTGCAAAAAGCGAGGCAACTGCTGGAAAGGAGTGTATATACAAATGTCACTGCGGTAGCTTACTCTATAGGTATGGCTAATGTTACTAGATTTGGAAAGCAATTTAAAACCAGATTTGGTGAAAGCCCTGCAAAATATTTTTGATTTTTTTGCTCTCTAAAATTCGCAAGCTTTTCATGAACATGAAGATGTATGATCCCCCTAAATCACATTATAACATCTTTGAGGAAGACTATGAATCATTATATCAAGAAGGATTCATTGCTTAAATAAGATGTTGATTATCTACTGCTAATGGAATAATTTCTCTTCTACCACTTCACGTCACTTTACCAAGCATTGCCACAAATTGAAAGATAAATTTCTTTAAACGAGAAGTTGGATGGATACCGTTAACGCGTTAGCTAACGATATTGACTATCCATTTGTAAATATATGTCATTGCTACTGTGATTAAATACACGAGGTTTTCTTCTGAAAAATGATGAGGCCTACAATTCTAATTGAAATCATTGTTCTACATGTTAGCAGTTTTCACTTGCTCTTCTTTCATTATAGGATTCAATACCTTGTTTTAACTAAACACGTGTTAAAATATGCCTTATTCATTCAGATGATCGCCCATTCTATTGTTATAATATAGCTGTGCATCTAATTAAATGCTTAATATTCATTTAAATATCAAATATTTACGTTCTAAATTCAATGCAACATGTCTTGTTGTGTCAGTACCTGTCGTCTTTTAGCAGTTTATGTCCTGTTTTGAAAGGTATTGTCGTGTTTTGAAAGGTATTGTCGTGTTTTGAAATTAATAATTTGGATACTGCACATAGATTTATAAAATGTTGATCAACATAACAATTTATATATTAACTTTTTAACCTCAATAAAAATGAAAATCTTAAAACACGTTACATTCTTACTATTAGTAAGTGCGATCTGTTCCTGTTCAGTTGCTGAATCGAGTTCTGATTATTCAATAGAAGAAGAAACAGCTTCTACTTCTAGAATACTCACTATGGCAGACCTAACCACCACCATTATCGATGGAAAAATTATCAATGATCAAAGAGTCATTGATGTTCACATGGATAACGCATTTGCTACTCATTTTAATTACATTGATAAGGAAATTGTCATATCTACCACCGAAGCCGAGCATGACAAATATTTGAATACTAACCCTAAAATAAAAAATAGTATTGAAAGAGCGCGTTCTGAACCTATTAACATAGAAACTAATGATTTGCCCCTTATGTCACATAAAGATATATTAGATTCTCCTCTGAAATTTAATAAAGCTTACGAACCTACTGATTCTCAAAAAGAAGCTTTTTATGAAAGTTTATCCAATATAGGCAATCATGCTGATACTGCAACTTTCCTTTTCGAGAGTACTTCAGAATATAAATTCCTTACAGAAGTAAACAATATGCCAGATACAGGAAGTGTACCTTCTCACCTTGTATTTAGTTCGGGGGTTTATGATGTTAATGTAATTGTTTCGAATGTTTTTGATATCATAGGTGAGAGTAATACACATATGAGTGGGCATCTTAAAACTAATTCAAATTCTTACCACTTCGTTTTCTTTTTTTCAGGCCCTAATTATACAGGTACCTATACGTATGTAAGTTTACCTGGAGAAAGCATAATAGAATTGACAAAACCCATAACGCATCCTGGAAACATCGCAGCTCAATCAGTTTATGTATGGAGATTTTAATAATCAAGTTTAACACTAAAATCTTAAAACCTTAAAACCTTAAAAAATGAAAAATCTTAAAATATTAATAGTAAGTATTTTCTTACTAAATATAACTCAGTCCAATGCCTTAGAAATTTGTTTTTCGGACGGTCTTATAGAAACAATGGCTGAGGATCAACAAGTATTAAAATTAATAAACGATTCTTATAAGATATCTTTAATCAAATATTTCGGGACTAAACATATTCCATCTGAGAATTCAAATGATTATAAGAATCTATTAACAGAGAATACTAAAAATGCAAAAGAAGTTAATAAAAAGTACCCTATTTTTGATAATATGAATTTTTCAGAAAGAAAGGCTATAATAGAGAGAATTTCTGAAATTAAAAGTGAATATGTTTACAGCTCATGGTCATGTATACGCGATAGGACCATTGTACTTGTCAGTGGATTGTCTGGTATTAGATGGTGGAAAGAAGCAAAATTTGCCGCTTGTATGACTGCAGCTGTTATTGCTGATGGTACGGCGGAAGTAGCTTCTGGAGGTGCAAACACAGTATTATTACCAGAAGAATTATCTGAAGAGGTATATGCTTGTCTTCAATTTACAGGCCTATCAGCAGGAGACGCTGGTGCTATTGGGGTTTATGTAGGCTCTATAATAGTCTGCATTCTCAATGGTTAGGATATGATATAGTGCCCCTAATATTATAAAAAGGGATACCTGTATATTTTATAGTGCTATTATAATAGAGTTTGTTTCAGTATTCAAAAAGATCTTCAAAGAAGCATAATTTATTGGATATGTAAACAGACAAAGATTACTAATTATTATGATGGAACATATAAGAATTAACTAAAAAAGCTCCAGATGTATCATACATCTGGAGCTTTTTATTTATCCCTTTTCTAACAATGAAGTAAATTCAAAAATCTGATCTTGTATACTAGCATAGTCAATAGTAACACCACGAATAGAAATTAATTTTTCTATCTCTCAATAACTCTGCTCAAATCCAAATTTGAAATATACAGCTTGAATAATAATTACTTTTTAAAATGTATAATCATTGAATATCATTTTTCATCTAAAAGATATTGTTTCTTATAAACTGTTTGACACAGATGCGACAGAGCCTTTTCTATTGCCCTATATTTTAGCCTCACCCAACTTCTCCCTAATCTTATCCAAACACAAATTCCCCATACTCCCTACATGTGTATGATCCTTTGCATCTGCTGGCGTATAGGTGCCAGATTGCACTTGAGCCCCCACTTGTTGATACGCATCTCTAAAGGAATGACCTTCCATTACCAAGGTATTGATGCTGTCTACCGTATATAAGTATTGATACTTTTCATCATTCAGATCAATATCTAGTATTTTAATCTGTTTGATAGCATAATTAAAAATATCCAAGATTTCCATCACCTCTTGAAAAGCAGTAATACCATGCTCTTTTAATACCTGAAAATCTCTATGATATCCACTTGGGAGATTATTGGTGATTAAAAGAATCTCTGTATGCAACGCCTGAATTTTATTACACTTCCCTCTAATGAGTTCAAACACATCAGGATTCTTTTTATGAGGCATAATACTACTACCTGTCGTAAGCGCATCTGGAAATGTAATGAAGCCAAAATTCTGACTCATATACAAGCAAATATCCATGGCAAATCTTCCTAACGTATTGCACACACTTCCTAAAGCACTGGCAATGGTACGCTCGCTTTTACCTCTACTTAATTGGGCAGCTACCACATTGTATTTAAGGGTAGAAAACCCTAATTCTCTTGTTGTAAAATCACGATCAATAGGAAACGAACTTCCATAACCCGCAGCCGACCCCAACGGATTTTGATCGACGGTTTTTAAGGCGGCTTGCAGCATATATACATCATCTATCAATAGCTCTGCATAGGCAGAAAACCATAATCCAAAAGAAGAAGGCATTGCTACTTGTAAATGTGTGTAGCCAGGTATCACGGCGTTTTTATGTGTTTCAGCGAGCTCTAAAAGGGTGTCAAATAAAGTTTCAGTTTTTGAAACTACCTGTTGTAAATGATCCTTATAAAATAAGTGTAACGCCACCAGCACTTGATCATTCCTAGAACGTGCAGTATGAATCTTTTTACCTACGTCCCCGTATTCTTTGGTGAGTTCATATTCAATTTTAGAATGTACATCTTCAAATTGAGGCTCTATGATAAAGGTGCCTGCTTCTATTTGTAACGCGATTTCTTGTAGCCCTTTTTCTAATTGTTGTAATTCGTCCGAAAAGATGATGCCTATCGATGCTAGCATTTTTGCGTGTGCTAATGAAGCCTGTACATCATATATGGCAATATGCATATCGATTTCTCTATCATTCCCTACCGTAAATTGTTCTATTTGTTGGTCTATCGTAAACCCTTTATCCCAAAGTTTCATACTGTTGTTTTAAGTGTGTTGTGATTGTTTGAATGTTATTTTATACGCTTTCAAGGAATGTAGTGACGCAGAAGTTTATACTGAGCCTGCCGAAGTACGAAAGCGTACCCATCCCTTTTTACTATTTATAGAATAACCTTTTTTAATATCTCAATATAGAGACGAACGCCTTCTTCAATTTCTGAGAGGTAAATAAACTCGTCTGCGGTATGGGAGCGCGTGCTATCTCCAGGTCCCAATTTTAAAGAAGGACAAGACAGTACTGCCTGGTCAGATAGGGTAGGAGAACCATAGGTCTCCCTTCCCAGTGAAATACCCGCTTTTACAAGTGCATGCTCAGAGGGTATGGATGATGAGTTTAATCGTATCCCGCGCGGTGTGATGCTCGTACAAGGACTTTCGGTTTTTAAAATATCGCAGATTTCTTGATTGGTATACGCATCATTCACGCGTACATCAATCACGAGTGCAACCTCTGCAGGCACCGCATTATGTTGCATCCCAGCATTGATTTGAGTCACCGTCATTTTTACATCTCCCAATGCCTCAGACGTTTTTTTGAATCTGTACTTTTTGAACCATTCTAAAACAGGAATCGTATTGTAAATAGCATTATCTGTATTAGGATGTGCAGCGTGACTAGGCGTTCCTTTGATGATCGCGTCAAAAACAACCAACCCTTTTTCAGCAACCGCAAGTTGCATTAACGTAGGCTCTCCTACAATGGCAACCTCTATTTTTGGGAGGATATCTAAGATGCTGTGTAATCCCAATGGGCCACTATCTTCTTCTTCTGCCGACGCGACAAAAACGAGATTGTATTTCAAATCTTGTTGATGGTAATAATAGGTGAATGTTGCCAGTAAAGAAACCAGCGCACCACCCGCATCATTACTCCCAAGACCGTATAACTTTCCATCTTCAACAATAGCTTTAAAAGGATCTTTTGTATATCCCTTATTAGGTTTTACGGTGTCGTGGTGTGAATTTAGTAAAAGGCTAGGTTTGCTTTCGCGAAAGCTTTTATTAGCCGCCCAAATATTATTATTGACTCTTTGATAAGGGAT
>JBLHOX010000125.1:0-8189 GCA_047623725.1 Dokdonia sp.
CCTTATAGGTGCTTGTGACCATACAGAAGAACAAGCACATCAATGTTCTCTCATCGTACACTACAAAGGAAAATGTACCGTAAAAACAGGAGATTATGACGACCTTGAACCTAGATGTTCTAAGCTTTTACAGGCGGGTTTAAGTGCTGAAATCGTATAATCAGTGTCTTATCTTTAAATACTTATACATAACATTTAATTTTAATCTAAAAACTATTGTGCTCCCGTAGCGCTTTTGTTACTTTTGCACAGCACAAATAAAGCATCACATAAAAAGGTATTATGAATCTACACGAGTATCAAGGAAAAGAAATGTTAGCTAGTTTTGGCGTACGTATCCAGAGAGGTATTGTTGCCACTACACCTGCAGAAGCTGTTGCTGCTGCAAAAAAACTTACTGAAGAAACTGGAACAGGTTGGCACGTTATAAAAGCACAAGTTCACGCCGGTGGTCGTGGTAAAGGTGGAGGTGTAAAACTTGCCAAAAACCTTGAGCAAGTAGAAGAAATTGCTGGTCAAATTATAGGGATGAACCTTGTGACTCCTCAAACCAGTGCAGAAGGTAAAAAAGTACACCAAATACTTATTACTGAAGATGTATACTATCCTGGTGATAACGAGCCAGAAGAATATTATATGTCAGTCCTTTTAAATAGAGGTACAGGTCGTAATATGATTATGTACTCTACAGAAGGAGGTATGGATATCGAGACTGTTGCAGAAGAAACACCACATCTTATCTTTACAGAAGAAATAGATCCTAGTACAGGATTATTAGGCTTCCAAGCACGTAAAATTGCTTTTAATCTTGGATTAAGCGGTACTGCTTTTAAAGAAATGACAAAATTTGTCACTTCATTATACAAAGCATATGTAGAAACAGATAGCGCTTTATTTGAAATCAACCCAGTGCTTAAGACTAGTGATGATAAAATCATGGCTGTAGATTCTAAAGTAACTTTAGATGAAAACGCACTTTTCCGTCATAAAGATCTTGCAGCATTACGTGATGAACGTGAAGAAAATGCGGTAGAAGTAGAAGCAAAAGCTGTAGGACTTAACTATGTAGATCTAGATGGTAACGTAGGATGTATGGTAAATGGTGCTGGACTTGCTATGGCAACGATGGATCTTATCAAACAAGCTGGTGGAGAACCTGCAAACTTCCTTGATGTAGGAGGTACTGCAGATGCAGAACGTGTAGAAATAGCTTTTAAACTTATCCTTAAGGACCCAGATGTAAAAGCAATACTCGTGAATATCTTTGGAGGTATTGTACGTTGTGATCGTGTAGCACAAGGGATTATAGATGCTTATAAAAATATGGGGAATATAGAAGTTCCTATCATCGTTCGTTTACAAGGTACTAATGCAGACATTGCAAAAGAATTAATAGATAATAGTGGTCTTGACGTACAAAGTGCTGTCGAGTTCCAAGAGGCTGCAGATAAAGTTCAGGCGGTTTTAGGATAAAACCTTCTTAATTCTATAATACTAAGAATAAAAGCTCTTTTAGCGTAAAACGTTGAAAGAGCTTTTTTGATTTTAATACTTTTAACATCAACTCTTTAGATCCAAAATTATTCTTTTTTAAAAAATGTTTTTATGCTTTCGCGAAAGCGTAACCAGGCAATTCCCCGAATGTTAACCACTGTTAATAATCGTTAAACAATGGTTAAACTACTGTCAAGACTGTAACGAAGCATAAGAAATGGTCGTCTGTTAGGCATATCAATCTTTTAATCTTTAAAACGAATAGTATGAAAAATCTAAAAATGTATTTAGTAGCGATTTTAATCGCCGTAGGAACAACAGTATCTGCAAACACAATTACTCCAGAAAAGGATAGTAAAAAAGACGTAGATGTCACAACTCAAATTGCCGAGCTTCTTAAAAATCCAGAAATGGATATTGATAAAGATATTGAGGCTAAAGTAACTTTTATGGTAAATGATCAAAAAGAACTTGTTGTGATTCACGTAGATACTGAAAATGAAACTGTTGATGCTTTTATCAAGAGTAGACTTAATTATAAAAAATTAAGTGTTACAGCTACTGGAGACGAATGGGTTGTACCTGTGCGTATTATCCCGTCTGCTTAAGCAGTACATATTAAATGAGCATAGTAGGAAAGCCGAGTTAATCACTCGGCTTTTTTATTTATTTTTACAAATACATTATGAATAGACCTATGGCTACTTTATTTTTGCTTCCTATCTTTACCCTATTATGAAGCAGCTATCTGTAAAGTATATTATTCTTGTTTTCCTATGTACTATTGTAACCAATATACATGCACAAAGCCGATTTACACGACTTTCTGAAAATGCAGAAATAAGTCTCATTACTATAGGACCAGGTCCTGAATTATATGATTCTTTTGGACATACAGCCATAAGAGTTCACGATGATGCTACAAATATAGATTGGGTATTCAATTATGGACGTTTTAACTTTAATACTCCCAACTTTTATATGAAGTTTGCGAGAGGCAAATTACTATATACTTTATGGGTTACTCCTTTTGATGATTTTATTGAGGATTATAAATACCAACGTAGGTGGGTAAAAGAACAGGTACTAGCATTAGATACTAAAGAGAAAAAACTTTTTTTTGATTTTTTAAAAAGCAATGCTAAAGATGAAAACAGAGAATATCTATATGATTTCTTTTTTGATAATTGTGCCACAAGACCTGTAGATGCACTTACAAGTGTTATGGGTGAACAATTAAAAGTAGATTATAGTAATTTCCCAGAAGGATTCACACATAGAGATCTGATCAGAAATAATGTACATTGGAATACTTGGGGCATGTTAGGCATGGATGTAGCCATAGGTTCTGTAACAGATAGACTTGCTACTAAAAAGGAATATGCTTTTTTACCTGAATATACCATGGAGGCTTTTAGCCATTCTAAATTATCTAACGGAACTTCAGAAAGATCACTGATTTTAAAAACAGAAACACTTCATACACCCGAAAAAGAGAACATCTATAAAGAATCGTTTATCATAAGTCCTATTATAATTATAGGTCTTCTTTCTTTATTATTACTATATAAGACTTACAAAGATCACAAGAATGAAAAGGCATTAGGAATTGTAGATACACTGATTTTATTTTGTACGGGGATTATAGGAATACTTTTAGCGCTTTTATGGTTTGGTACAGAGCACAGCACTACAAAATGGAATTATAATTTACTGTGGGCCTTCCCTTTTCATATCATTGCCAGTTTTGTGATTAGAAAAGTAACGCCTCCACAATGGGTATATCCATACTTGAAACTTTCTGTTATCTTACTAGCGTTACTATGTTTTCATTGGATTGTAGGTGTACAGCGGTATGCGTATGCGCTTATTCCTTTATTTATCGCACTCGCAGTTCGATATATGTATATGTTAAAAGTGATAAAAAAAAGTAGGGCTACGGTTTAGAAAAGTGATTTATTGCCCTCTATAAAAAAGAACGGTACTTATTGTTTTAAGTACAATACTTAAATCCATAAATAAGTTACGGCGTTTTATATAATATAAATCATACTGAAGCTTTTCAAGAGCATCATCTGTAGAGCTTCCATAACTCCCCATTACTTGCGCCCACCCTGTTAAACCAGGCTTTACAACATGTCTTGTTTCATAAAACGGGATTTGCTCAGAAAGTTCTCTCACAAAAACGGGACGTTCAGGTCTAGGACCTATGACACTCATTTCCCCAAAAAGCACATTAAAAAACTGTGGAATTTCATCTATTCTTGAGCGTCGTAAAAATGTACCAAAACGAGTAATCCGAGTATCATTTTTTTGTGCCCATACAGCGCCATTTTTCTCAGCATCTGTTACCATGGTACGCAACTTTATGATTTTAAATGCAAAGCCATTTCGACCTATACGTGTTTGTGTATAAAAAACGGGGCCTCTATTACCTATGAGATTACCTATTAAAATAAGAGGGGAAATTACCAAAAAGAAAGCTATTCCTATAAGTGCCATGATGATATCAAATAGTCTATGAAAAAGCTTATAAAACTTATTCTGATTACTTCGACTAAAAGGGAAATAGCGATAGAAATCTTTATCTACGTGTTGTACAGGAATACGTTGTGTAATTTCTTCATATACCTGCATGTATTCTCGTATGGAAAAACCAGATTCCAATAAGTTTATGAGTTGTAAGTACAAAGGTTTAGAAACACCATCACTATAATCACTTGCGACAACAATTTCTGAAATTCCATTTCTAGAAACTGAAAATGTCAAGTCTTCAATTGGGTATTCTTCTATAGTTTCTGGAACCTCCCCTACTCCTTTAGAATTATCTGTATTAATATACCCAACAATTTTATAATTAGGGTCGGCTCCTTCAAGATTATCAATAATCTGTTTTATATCAAATGAGTCTCCAACAACCAATACTCTTTTATAAAAACGAGGAGAAGATATAAGACTGATATACAACCATCTCCATAACAATATCCCAAAAGTCATTGCTAAGAAAAAGTAAATAATCTGGAGTCTATTTTCAGGAAGTTCTGGTGTATAAAAAGGCGTTAATATGTAAAACAATGTCGTTACAGAAACGGTAAGAAGTGTGTTTTTAAGTATGGTTTGAAACTTAGAAGCCTGTTGTAAGTTATACAATTCAAACACAGTTCCAAAAATACTCAGGTAGCCCATTAATACGATGATCCACACCCAGTTTTCTTGACTGATTTTAAAATAATCAAAGTCAAAAAAATTACCTACCAATTGTAAGCAAACAAGCACAAATAATATATCTAGGATACGTAAAAGGACTTTTCGTTCAGAAATTTCAAAATGAATATCTGGTAATAATGCCATATAGGAGGTTAGTTGCTGTAAAGATATTACATTTTTTTACGAGAGCACATCGTTCCAAAGAGTTTTGATTTGATTCCAATCAAAACCCTCAGCTTTCGCCCTTCCTCTCTTACTTAATTTATTCACTAAAATTGGTGTTTCTATAAGTGAAATAACTTTCTCAGTAAACGCATCTACATCTTTTGCTTTAGTTAACAAACCATCTACATTGTTTTCAATTAAAAATGGCATACCTCCTACATCTGTAGAGACTATGGGTACTCCTAACGCCATTGCTTCAATGACACTAATAGGCGTATTATCAAAATCTGTAGTATTTATAAATATATCATGAGATTCTCCAAGAGCGACCCATTCCATTTTTGATAATTTTCCCGTAAAATTTACGTCTAAATTATGTTTTTTAGAGTAGTCTACACATTCATCATAACTATCATCTTTTTTAGGACCGACCATCGTAAGTCTTGCTTTTGGATATATTTTTTGTAATTCTTGCAACACTTTAATAGCCATTATAGGATTATATAACCTAGCAAAAGAACGTACCCAAAGAAGATTAGGGCTAATCTCAGCGCGTTCTACAAATGGATATTTTGTTGTTTCTATGGTATTAGGTATGTACTTTAAATTACGATACCCTTTATCTTTAAAGTCTTGTAATAAATATTGAGAAGGCACTATATTGTATTTTGCTTTTCCAAAAAACCGTTCGCTAGTTTTTGGATTCTTTTTAAGTCTATAAGGTAAATTCCCTCCTCTTAAAATTGGGATATAATCTAATTTAAAAAGCCGACACAAGTGCCCAATGACTATCGCATACCAATAATTTATTGTACTATACGTATCTATTAATACTGTTTTTGTTTCGTTTCTATAAAAAAAAATAGTTTTTATCATATCCAACATTCGTAAGATTTTATTCTTTACAGATGATGATACAATTATAGTATACCCTTCATTTCGCAAAAAAACACCCAGTGTTTCAACACTAGTTACAGTAGCACCTTTATGAGATAATGCGTTCCCTATGTATAGGATCTTTTTTCTTTTCATTTACAATATTTAAGAGGCATAATGCATATATAAAAGCGGGTGCCGCTATACGCATGGAAGAGTGATTTATTGTCAAAAACCAAAAACCAAGCATAGAATAGAATAAAAAATTACGCCTATTTGTAACCCTAAAAATTAATGGATAAACACCTAAGATCAAAAGAGCTATTAATCCTGTAACACCATGTTCTGACAACATCCTACTTAACTCATTGTGGGATGCAGCAGAAATTCCTTGAGTCTCTTCTCTGTATTCTTTAATTTTTCCAACACCAATTCCTGTCAACGGGTACTTAAAAAAGGCTTCTAATTCTGACGATATAAGTTCTCCTCTACCCGTACTTAAATCTTCTTTCACTCGTCCTGCAGCATCTTTATTTGCATACCTCTTATCTATAAGTCCAGATGTTCTCACTGAAGTTAAAAGATATGTAAAAGAGGCTGTCAATACAAGAAATAATATGGGGCCAATAATACGTTTTTTGGTTTTAAAATTAGCCGCTTTAAAATAAAATAAAATAAAAGCAACACTTATTATAAGAGCCGTAAGCACACCTCCTCGTGAAAACGTAACAATGCCTCTGTACGTAAGTAATGATAGTAAACCTAAATTAACAGCTAGAAGAATCACATTTTTACTATTAGTAAATAACTGTATCACAAGACAAAACATACCTATTCCTATAGCGGTAGATACTTGATTAGGGCCAAAGCCCCCAGAGGCAGCAAAGTTAGACCCTGTTCCTGACAATACCGATCGTGTATCTGGTGTAAAAAAAAACAAATACACCCCCATGGTTATGGTAGGCATTAAAAGTGACCATATTACATATTGTAATTGTTTTCTTGTCACCTTACGATCTATACAATATAAAGCAGCGATACCTAGGCAAAAGGGACCACTTAAATTAAAAATAACTGCTTTTCTAAAGCTAGTTTCATAATCAAGTGTTGAGGAAGCATATATAACTCCTGGAATTAATAATAATAAATACAACCAATATGGACCTGACTTTCTAGAAGTTCCACTAAAGAAAAGACCTAATAGTATAAAACCTATCACACCATATTTACCAGCTTCATAAATAGGGATGGGCGAAGCGTCTGTCATCCTAAAAAGAACTTCAGCGCCTGTTATATAGGCTGCAGCATATAATGCTTCATTGTTTTTATTTCCATTTTTAAATAAGTAAAAAAGAAAAATCCCTACAGTAGCTATAAAGTAAATCTTTGCCATTGGTCTAAACGCATAGACACCAAATCCAATCGCTACGTGAACAGCTATCAAAAACAGGTATGGATTCTTAAATATTTTCAAGACTACTAGTATATAGATTTATAATTTGATCGCGAACATGAGTTTCACTATAATTATTTTTAATGTGCTCTTTAAATAAGGTGCTATCATGCACTCGTTTCTCTCCGTCGTTAAGGTATTTTTTTATGGCGCCAGACATAGCATCTACATCTCCATAAGAAACAAATGTACCATAATCTTGAACTACTTCTGGACAATATCCTACATCAGTAACAACCACCGTAAGTTTTGCTCTTCCATATTCTAACAAAGCCATAGGCAAACCTTCTGAGGAGGATGCTAAAACACCTATATCGCATTTCTCAAGTATAGACTCTGGATTAGATAATTGACCATACATAATCACATGATCATTTAACTTGTTTTGCTGTATCAATAATTTTAAAGTAGTACTATACTCATCATTAAAATCATTCCCTATTAAATGTAATGTTGCTTGAGGAATTTCTTTTTGAACAGCAATAAAGCTTTCTATTAAAAAATGATGCCCTTTAGGATCTCTCAAGTTTGCTAAACAAACAATCCGTTTTCCTTCTTCTCCCTTTAGTTTCTCTTTTACAGATACGATTTCTTTACTAAAGTTTACAAAATTAGGAAGGTACACCACCTTTTTGCTTTTCAATTTCTGCTTTGCCCAAGTAACAAGATCTTCATTCACCGATATAATAGTATTAAAATACCCTGAGCAGAAGCGTAGCACTTTCATTTTAAGACCACTTAAATGTACACTAGCGCCAGAATGATTATGCCATATTATTTGTACTGATGGATTTTTAAATTTCAGTAATGTTGCTATAAAATAAGAAGTACTATGTGCGTGAATAATCGTGACTTTTTCTTTTTTAATATAGTTATCTAAACGTTTTATAGCACTGTAATCCAACGTACGTTTTCTATCTAAAAAAAAATAATGCACGCTAGGATCTATCGTTGATTTCAATTTTCCTTCAAAACGTGATGCACAAAGATAAGA
>JBLHOX010000126.1:0-8179 GCA_047623725.1 Dokdonia sp.
CCAATATGTGAATGAACTCTTTTTCCTTAGCGGACGGCAAATATAACAGCTGTTTCTATACCTACAATGAAAAAAATCATGTTTTTTAAATTAATTTTTAATATGCTTAAAATCAAATAGTTAAATATCAACATCACAAATAAATCACTCCTTAATATATAGACGATAAATCTAAAAGAAATAGAACAAGTTGCATTAATAGATCATTTGGATATTGTACACCATACTAGAAGACATTATCTTTGCCTTGTAAATATGATAGTATGATCAATATAAGCTTGCCAGATGGCAGTGTAAAACAAATGGAACATGGGACAACCGCAATGGATGTCGCAAAGAGTATTAGTGAAGGTCTTGCAAGGAATGTTATTTCTGCAAAGTTTAATAATGAGACCGTTGAAACCTCTACCCCATTAACCACTGATGGATCTGTAGTTCTATACACCTGGAATGATGATCAAGGAAAAGAAGCGTTTAGACACTCATCTTCTCATGTACTTGCACAAGCCTTACTAGAACTATACCCTGGCGTAAAACTAACCATAGGACCTGCTATTGAAAATGGGTTTTATTATGATTTAGACACTGGTGATCATGTTATTTCTGACAAAGACTTTAAACGCATAGAAGATAAAATGCTTGAAATTGCTCGTGGCAAACATGATTTCAAAATGAGATCTGTCACTAAAAATGAAGCATTAGAAAAATACAAAGTAGAGGGCAACGAATACAAAGTTGAACTTATTGAAAATCTAGAAGACGGAACGATTACTTTTTGTGATCACGATACCTTTACCGATTTATGCCGAGGAGGACACATTCCTAACACTGGTATTATAAAGGCCGTTAAGATTATGAGTGTTGCCGGTGCATATTGGAGAGGAGATGAAAACAAGCCTCAACTCACACGTGTATACGGAACCTCCTTCCCTAAACAAAAAGATCTCAAACAATACTTAGAACTTCTTGAAGAAGCAAAAAAGAGAGATCACAGAAAACTAGGAAAAGAACTAGAGCTTTTTACATTCTCTAAAAAAGTGGGACAAGGTCTTCCATTGTGGTTACCTAAAGGTGCCGCTTTGCGCGAAAGACTTGAAAACTTCTTAAAAGCTGCTCAAAAGAAAGCTGGATACGAAACGGTCATCTCTCCGCATATTGCACAAAAGGAACTATATGTAACGTCTGGGCATTATGCAAAATATGGAGAGGACAGTTTCCAACCAATACATACGCCTGCAGAAGGTGAAGAATTCTTACTAAAACCCATGAACTGTCCGCATCATTGTGAGATGTATAATGCACGTCCTTGGAGTTACAAAGAACTTCCGGTACGTTATGCTGAATTTGGCACCGTATATCGCTATGAGCAATCTGGAGAACTTCATGGATTAACACGCGTAAGGGGATTTACTCAAGATGATGCGCATATTTTTTGCACACCAGATCAAATAGATTATGAATTTAAAAATGTAATAGACCTTGTTCTTTATGTTTTTGGCTCTTTAGGCTTTGAAAATTTTACAGCACAAGTCTCTTTAAGAGACCCTGAAAAGCCAGAAAAATATATTGGAAGTGACGAAAATTGGGAAAAAGCAGAAAATGCCATCCTAAATGCAGCAAAAGAAAAGGGATTAAATTATATAGTTGAAACTGGGGAGGCTGCTTTTTACGGCCCAAAATTAGACTTTATGGTTAAAGATGCTCTTGGAAGAAGCTGGCAACTAGGAACCATACAAGTAGATTACAACCTTCCTGAGCGCTTTGAACTCACATACAAAGGTAGTGATAATGAGCTACATAGACCCGTCATGATACACCGTGCCCCTTTTGGAAGTATGGAACGTTTTATCGCAATATTATTAGAACACACAGGAGGTAATTTCCCATTATGGCTCGTGCCAGATCAAGCTATTATTCTTACGCTGAGTGAGAAATATGAGAAATACGCCAAAAAAGTTTTAAATTTGCTAGAAAATGACGAAATTCGCGCCCTTGCAGATTATAGAGGAGAGACTATGGGTAAGAAAATTAGGGAAGCAGAAATGCAAAAAATCCCTTTTATGATTATCATAGGTGAACAAGAAGAAAAAGATGGTAGCATATCTGTAAGACGCCACGGAGGTGAAAATATGGGAAGTATGACAGTGGACGCTTTCGCGAAAGCGGTACAAACCGAAATAAAAGGAACAATAAAAACATTTGAAGTTTAATTTAAATATAGTTAGCCATAGCAATACGTAGAAAAAGATCGAAAGGTCCCGCAAGGATTATCAAAGAAGATCAACACAAGATCAATCTAAAGATACGTGCCCGTGAGGTACGACTTGTAGGAGACAATGTTGAAGTAGGTGTGTATCCTATAGCCAAAGCATTAAGTATAGCTGAAGAACAAGAATTAGATCTCGTTGAGATATCACCTAATGCTTCTCCTCCCGTTTGTAAGATCATTAACTACAAAAAGTATGTCTATGAGCAAAAGAAGCGTGAGAAGGTCATGAAGGCGAAAGCCTCTAAAGTGATTATTAAAGAAATTCGCTTTGGTCCAAATACAGATGACCATGATTACGAATTTAAAAAGAAGCACGCAGAGAAGTTTTTAAAAGAAGGCGCAAAGCTCAAAGCTTATGTTTTCTTTAAAGGACGCTCAATTATATATAAAGATAAAGGTGAAATACTTTTACTTAAGCTTGCTCAAGAATTAGAAGATCTAGGAAAGGTAGAGCAATTGCCTCGTCTAGAAGGTAAGCGTATGACGATGTTTATCGCACCTAAGAAGAAATAAATTACTACCTGAATTTAAGGTACCATATAATAAACCCTTGAGCTTATATAAATTCAAGGGTTTATTAACGATAAAATATCTTGTAAAAGAGGTATAAAAAGAAAGAGAGTTAATTAATAAAACTAGGAACAGATGCCTAAAATGAAAACAAAATCCAGTGCCAAAAAGCGTTTTAAGCTTACAGGAACTGGTAAAATCAAAAGAAAGCACGCTTTTAAGAGTCATATCCTGACTAAAAAATCTAAAAAACGTAAGCTTAAACTGACTCATGATGGATTAGTTCATGATGCAGACAAAAACAATGTTAAATTAATGCTTCGTTTGAAGTAATTATTTTAACCGGTTAACATTAAATTTATAAACCCTGGAGTTAGGCCATTAAATTGAGCAAGTGTCATAAAGACCGCCTACTACAAAAAAAGTAAAAATTATGCCAAGATCAGTAAACTCAGTAGCTTCTAGAGCCCGAAGAAAAAAGGTAATGAAGCAAGCAAAAGGTTATTTTGGACGTCGTAAAAACGTCTGGACCGTTGCAAAAAATGCGGTGGACAAAGCTATGCAATATGCATACAGAGACCGTCGTCAAAAGAAAAGAAATTTCCGTTCTTTATGGATTACTCGTATTAATGCGGGTGCTCGTATGCACGGAATGTCTTATTCTCAGTTTATGGGTAAAGTAAAAGCAAATGATATCGAGCTTAACCGTAAGGTGCTTGCAGACCTTGCGATGAATCACCCAGAAGCTTTTGCAGCAATCATAAATAAAGTAAAATAAGGCTAAAGCCGAATTTATAATAACAATTAACTCTTTTTAAAAGCTCTATTCAAATTGAATAGAGCTTTTTTATTGCGCGTATGTCTAGTCCTGAAATAGCGTTACAGATTAATTAGGACGAGACAGTATACTAAACAACATTCAGCTATTTACCAATTAAACAACACTTCTTTCTCAATATCAGGATGCAAACTATAATGTACAGGGCATGTATTTGCCGTATGTTCTAGTATTTTCTGAGATTTTGCATCCATAGGGTTAGGAAAATCAAACTCGACTTTAATTTTTGATATTCTTCTAGGATTTGCACTCATTGTCTTAGTTACCGTAGCCACCGTTCCTTTTATAGACACATCCATTTGATTTGCTTTTATTCCCATAATAGTAAGCATACAGCTTGCTAAGCCCGTGGCAACCGTATCTGTTGGAGAAAATGCCTCCCCTTTTCCTTGATTATCTGTAGGCGCATCTGTTATATAATTATTCCCTGATTTAAGGTGTACATTTTCAGTCCTGAGGTCTCCTAAATATGTTACTTTACTTGTCATATTATCTTGTTTTATGTAAATATAACGCTTTCGCGAAAGCAAAAAAACTCTAACTATAATTGGATATTTTATATAAAAAAGAAGTGTTTTAATCTGAATTAACATACAATCTTTAATGTCTATTGTTAAAAACAGTCATTCTATAAAGTTATCTTAAAATATATCCTTATTTTTAAAAGTTATCTTAACACAAACAAGTTAATTTCCCAAATATGAAATTAAAATATATAGCATTCTTAGTATTTTCCTTTCTCTATATACTTCCCAGCATAGCTCAATTAGGCTCTACACACTATATACCACCATTGCATGCACGTTCAGGTTCTGATATTTCAACCGCTACGGTATATGTATCTACACCTTTCCCCACCCCTATTAATGTAGCCATATCAAGAGGAGATGGTACGCTTCTTACAACACTCACTATTTCTCAGGGCAATCCTGCGTTGTATAACCCTGGAGCATTGGCAAGTTCACCTGTAATCGTACAGAATGCACAGCTCAACACTCCTATCACAAATAAAGGACTCATATTGGAGTCGACTCAGTTATTCTATGTTAGTTTAAGAACATACAGCTTTAACCACGCTGGCTACCTTACAGCTAAAGGAGAAGACGCTTTGGGACAAAGCTTCAGGTTAGGAAGCGCACCACTTAATCCAAATAATGGTGCTCACAATTTCTTTGCTTCGGTAATGGCTACTGAAGACAACACAACACTTACATTTTCTGATTACGATGCTGCAAACATGACATTTGAGAATGGACTCAATCCAAACCCCACTCTAAATGCAGGAGAAACATTTGTAGTCTCTGGATATAGTGGAGACATAGATAATAATGAAGGTTTTATTGGAGCCCTTCTGACCGCAGATAAACCCATTGTAGTAAATAGCGGGAACCTAAGAGGTACGATGCCTAACCCTAATACTTCTGCAAATCAATGGTCAGATCACATGATCGATCAAATCGTAGATGAAAGTGCCACAGGCTTTGAATATATGCTTATACGAGGTGGCGGAAACCCTGTTTCCGAAAGACCCCTCATCATTGCTAACCAAGATAATACAGAACTGTTTGTCAATGGTAATCCAATTGGAGTTACATTGAATACTGGAGAACATTTTATTCTTAATGATGATGATCTTTATTTACCCGCAGACCCAAATGCTATACATAGAAATATGTATATCACTACAAATGACGACACAAAATCTATTTATGTGTATCAATTTTTAGCAGGTAGATCTGGAACCAATAATACTAGCGTATCTCCTCCTGATGTTCCTGATGCTACACCTGGAATGAATTTTATACCGCCACTAAGTTGTTTCTTTCAAAATACTGTTGATCTTATTCCTGCTGTAGATGAGATCTACCCAAGTAGTATTGAAGATTATGTGGGTAACCTCTTAATTACATCAAGAGTAGGAAACACCGTATCTGTAAATGGGGTGGTTATTCCTGCAGGAGATGCATTAACAAATCCTGGAACACCCGATTGGGAAACCTATTTTTTAGCAGATCAAATGGGGAATGCCTCTATTGTAGCAGATGGTCCTATAGCTGTTGGGCTTTTTGGAAGCGACAACAGAGATGCTAGTCAAGGGCTAGGTGGTTCTGCAGGGTTTGGAGGGTACTACTCTGGATTTGCAGTAACGCCAGAAGATACCGATACAGATGTTTGTACTGATGCTGGCTTAATTAACTTACTAGATCGTTTTGATGGAAACCCTCCTACTGGAGGAGTCTGGACACCTCCTCTTAATAGCGGTACTGATATTTTTGATCCTACAACTGACCCTATTTCTAATCCATCTCTTATCTATAATTACATTGCTGTTGGAGACTGTGACCCCATAGATGTTAATATAACAATTACGCTTGTAGACACTCCAATCTTTGATCCAATTCCAAATGTAGATGCCTGCGAGACATTCACATTACCAGATCCAAGCACCATTTCTGGTAATTTCTTAAACAATCCTCAATATTATGATGCGCCACAATTTAACCCTACAGCGACTCTAATTGATTGGACAATTCCAATTACGACTACGACGACTATATTTGTTTTTGATGAAATTGAAGCAGATCCAGATAACTGTACTACGGAACTTAGTTTTACCGTTACAGTAAATGATTTTGCTGTTGCAAATCCTGTACCTGATCAGATCGTTTGTGATGACCCTACGAATGATGGGATTTCTATTTTTAATCTTACACCCTTAGAAACAATTGTATTAGGAGTCCAAAATCCATTATCATATACGGTTACATTTCATACTACCCTTATAGATGCTACAAATGGGAATGCCCCAATAGCAACCCCCGGAGCATTCCCATCCGGAACTACTACCATTTTTGCTCGAATAGTAAACAATTTGAGTGATGTCTGTTTTGACACCACTCCTATTGATCTTATTGTAAGGATACAACCTGTTGCAATAGCACCACCTAACCAAATCGTATGTGATGATCCTTCTAATGATGGATTTGAAGTTTTTAACTTAGATAGTCTAATTCCTACGATACTTAATGGGTTAAACCCTGCCGATTTTTCTGTGACTTTTCATTTATCTATGATGGATGCGGATAATAATACAGCAGCACTTACAGGAACCAACGCTTACAATTCTCAAGATGATATTATCTTTGTAAGAGTTGAGAATAATGCTCTTACTGATTGCTTTGATACAACATCATTCATGCTTACTGTTCAAGCAAGACCTATACCTGTAGATCCTGGGCCATTTATTATCTGTGATAATACGAATGATGGTAGTGATACTAATGGTTTTGTAGAGTTTAACTTATCTACCTTAAATGCAACGATTCTAGGATTACAAGATCCTACGCTCTTTACATTAACCTATCATATCGATGCTAATGATGCACTCTTAGATCAATTCCCTCTTCCATTAGTATTTACAAATACGATGGTAGGCGGACAAACCATATTTATTAGACTTGAAAATGATGCTTTTACGGATTGTTTTACAACAATTCCTTTAGTTTTAGAAGTAGCACCCTTACCTGTAATTATCAATCCTGCTCCCCTATTAACACAGTGTGATGATGATAATGATGGCTTTGCAGTTTTTAACTTAACCCAAGCTGAAGTATTAATCTCCGCAGATTTCGTTAATGAGACATTTCAATATTTTGATCAAATGGGAATGCTTATTGCAGATCCTATTGCATATACAAATGCGATTGTTAATAACGAAACTTTAGATGTTGTAATAACTACAGTTAATGGATGTATACGTCAAGCTCAATTATTACTAGAAGTAGATACGTCTCAAATTCCTAGTAATTTTTTATTAGAGTTTACCGCTTGTGACACAAATAGTGATAGTGTTTCTTTATTTGACTTTAGTAGTGCTACGGCACAAGTCTTAGCTTTGTTTCCAGTAGGGCAGTTGCTTACAGTTACTTATTATGAAACGATTCAGGAAGCACAAAGTGAAATAAATGCAATTCCAGATATATCAAATTATACGAATAACATAGCACTTACAGATGTTAATGGTGTTCAAGGTATTTTTGTACGTGTTGATGGAGATACAGCCAATGATTGTATCGGTTTAGGAATTCATGTGCAACTAACCGTATTGCCAAATCCTGTATTGAATACAGATGTTTCTGATATAATCGAATGTAGTGATACTCCTATTTTTGGAATATTCGATTTAACACAAAATGATGCAGAAATCACTGGAGGAAATCCAGACTATGCGGTGAGTTATTATGCTTCATTAGCGGATTATACAGCAATGCCTCCAGTAGCGATTGCTAATCCTACATTGTTTCCTAATACCATGGAACCACAAGATATCTTTTATAGTGCTGTAAATACCATTACAGGTTGTGTGACCTTTGATGCCGCTAATTTGTTTTTTGAATTAACTGTCAACATCAATCCTAGTACTGTTCTCCCTACTGATTTATTAGTTTGTGATGAAGACGGATTAGATGATGAGTTGACAACTATGGATTTAACGGTTAAGAACATAGAAATTACGGGTGGATTTGATCCTACGGTAACTGTAAGTTATCACCTTAGTTTAG
>JBLHOX010000127.1:0-8125 GCA_047623725.1 Dokdonia sp.
CCTCCTATAATAAGGTCTATGTCTTTAGTAGCAGCTGCTAGTTTAAGATCAGAAATATGCTCTTTGTTATTGTAATCATACCCAAGATGCGATAAGCAAATAATAAGATCACATGCCTCCTCTTCTTTTAAGATACGTGTCATATCATCTGTACGTTCAATAGGATCTAAGTGTTTAGTTTCTTTAAAATGACGTTGATTAACAAGTCCTTCTAATTGTATCCCAATACCAAATACCCCAATACGAATTCCATCTTTTACAAACACACGGTATGGTTTTGTAAACCCATCCATGATTGTATTTGTAAAGTCATAATTGGCAGACAGCAGTTCAAAAGAAGCGTGTGGCATTTGCTTTGCAAGTCCGCCTACGCCATTATCAAAGTCATGATTTCCTATAGTAGCCGCATCATATCCTAGCATAGACATGAGCTTAAACTCTAACTCGCCTCCATAAAAATTAAAATAGGGAGTGCCTTGAAAAATATCACCTGCATCTAATAATAAGATATTTGAGTTTTCTTTTCGGATACTATTAATAAGGGTTAACCGTCTTGCGACACCTCCTTGATTTGCAAATTTAGGGTCATTATCTGCAAAGGGTTCTATATGACTGTGTACATCATTTGTATGTAAAATCGTAATCTGTTTTTTAGGAACTAGCGGTGTTGTACTCATGGCAATACCTCCTAATCCAATAAGACTTCCTGCTGCTGCGGTTTGCTTTATAAAATGTCTGCGTTTCATATCTCTATTCTTTTATAAATCTATCATCTCTTACAGGAGCGATGGTATCGTATTTTTTAAAATAATCTATAAGTGCGTTACGCATCTTATAATCTAGACCAATAAGACTCACAGGTTTACTTAAAAAGGTCATATTATCTCCTCCTTTTTGCAAGTAATCAATTGTCGCTATAAAGTAGGTCTCATTATCTATAACCTCGTGTCCTTGTACGAGTCCTTTTTTAAGGCTTCCATCTTCATGAAGCACTATCTGTAAATTTGAGATAGGATGTGCTGTGCCGTTTGCTAAGTATTGGAATAACTC
Source organism: Dokdonia sp. (assembly GCA_047623725.1). Taxonomy (GTDB): domain Bacteria; phylum Bacteroidota; class Bacteroidia; order Flavobacteriales; family Flavobacteriaceae; genus Dokdonia. The sequence continues at coordinate 1,051 of JBLHOX010000127.1, forward strand.
TTTCATTTGAAAACCGCTAAGTTCTACCACGACGATTTCGTTTTCAAAAGGCATTAATTCATAAGCGGTTCTTGTAGTTACATTTCCTTTGTATAAAGGAGCGCGTATCCCTCCATAATTTATGAGTACAGCATTAAACGGATACCCAGCTCTAGATTTAAAAACAGGATTTGCTAATTCAAAAATAGCATCTGCCATCATATTACCTATAGCCGTATTGTACTTGCTATCTTTTTTTGAGATAGAGGTAGGTGCGTAGGCAAGTATGCTATCCATTTCTTTGTCTACCGAAGCCTTGTAAGGAGCAATAAAAGCGGTAATTGTGGTGTCCTCTTTTATATTTCTATCTATGGTGACAGTAGCGGCATCTACTCTAGAAACATTGTATTGTTCTTGTTTACAGCTTGTCAATGCTATAAAAACGCTACATAAAAAGAGCGTGGAGGTATTTATTTTAAGTACCATTCTTAGGTTAAATTTAGTCTGTTTTTTAGCTACATTTGCGTAAAAGCTAATATAAATGTTTTTAAACGGATTAAAGATAAAATCCATTATAAGAAAACTTAAAAAAGAGGTTGCGAGTAGGTTGTATGTCCCTTCTGGTAAACCTATACGTCGTGTTGGTATTCTACAAGAAGAAGGCGCGCCTTTTGATATAAAAAAGATAGCATCGCTTACCAAGGCTTTAGGAATCAAAGAAAACAATGTCGATGTTTTTTCGTTTATACTAAAGCCAGTCAAAGATCAAAAAGAAGTAGAAGGTGTCTATTCTGTAAAATCAATAGGATGGAATGGAATCTTAAAAACAACTACCTTAAAAGCATTTGTCGCAAAAGATTTTGATGTTTTATTAAGTTATTATACAGAAGATCAACTACCGCTTCGATTAGTGTCAGGACTTTCTAGAGCTACCTTTAAAGTAGGTCTTATTAGAGAAGAACAAGGTCTTCATGATTTAGTCATTACAACAGCTATTGGTGAAGAATCCCTATTTGTTAGTGAGTTAGAAAAATATTTACGAATACTTAAAATTTTATAACATGCAATCCTTCCGTGGTACAGGAGTCGCTCTTATCACTCCTTTTAATGAAGATTTATCTATCGATTTTGATGGATTAACAAGACTTATTGAATACAATATAGATCAAGGAACTGATTATCTAGTTGCTTTAGGAACTACTGCCGAAAGTGCTACGCTTTCTGCTGAAGAAATAAAACAGGTCAAACAACATATTGTATCTGTAAATAAAGGACGTCTACCACTTGTACTAGGATTGGGAGGTAATCATACAGCTGCTATCGTAGCAGCACTTACTAAAGCAGGAGTTACAGACGGGTTTGACGCTATTTTATCTGTATCTCCTTATTATAGTAAACCTACGCAAGATGGTATTTATGCACACTACAAAGCGATTTCAGAAGCTTCTACATTACCTATTATTATGTATAATGTGCCTTCACGCACAGGAAGCAATATGGAACCTGAGACTAGTTTACGACTAGCAAATGACTTTAAAAATATTATTGCGATCAAAGAAGCTGTAGGAAATATGACACAAGCGTTACGTTTATTGAGAGATAGACCAGAAGGTTTTTTGGTAATTTCTGGGGACGATATGTTGGCATTACCTATGGTTTCGGCAGGAGGAGACGGTGTGATTTCGGTGATAGGACAAGGATTGGTACAACCATTTTCTGAGATGATCAGGAATGGGTTGGAGGGCGCTTTCGCGAAAGCGTATATGGCACATTATCAAATGATGCCGAGTCTAGATCTTATTTTTGAAGAAGGAAATCCAGCGGGAATAAAATCATTATTAACACATTTAAATATTTGTGAAGATTATGTAAGATTGCCTCTTGTGAAAGCCAGCGCAGCTTTAAATGAAAAAATAGGTGCCTATCTTAAAACATCATAAAAAGCGTTAATCTTATGCTAATCCTACGATAGGGACCATAAAACCTTTTATTTTTGACTTGTCATATATCGTTTTATTATGTGATAGTTTTTACGTAATTTTGCATGCTGTTTTAGTCTTATGAAGAATATTTTTATCCTTTCTGTTTTAGCAATCATATTTTGCTCTTGTTCAACCTATCAAGATGCACTTAAATCTGATGATATCAAATTCAAGTACGAACTTGCAGATTCCTTGTATCAAGGCGGTAGCTATAAAAAAGCATTAAAGCTTTATGAGCAGATCGTTCCTTTATATAGAGGACGTCCGCAAGCTGAACGTGTGATGTATGCGTATTCTGATATCTATTACCAATTGGGAGACTACTATTTGGCAGGATACCAATTTGAACGTTTTGTAAAATCGTACCCACAGAGTACAAAGAGAGAAGAAGGAGCTTTTAAGAGTGCAGAGAGTTATTATCAACTTTCTCCAAGCTATTATCTAGATCAAGCAGATACTAAGAAAGCCATGGAGAAGTTGTTGGAATTTATCAATGCGTATCCTGAATCAACAAGACAGGGTGAAGCTAATGCAATGGTGAAAGAGTTGCAAACAAAATTAGAAAGAAAAGATTTTGAAATTGGAAAAGGATTTAATACCATAGGCGCAAGTCGTGGTACATTTCCTAATGCTATAAAATCATTTGATAACTTTATATCTGCTTATCCAGGCTCTGTTTATAGAGAAGACGCAATGTTCTGGAAGTTTGACTCTGCATATCAGTTTGCTATTGGAAGTAGACGAGATTTAATGCCAGATCGATTAGCAGAAGCAAAAAATGCATATAAAACATTAGAAAAGTATTATCCATCAGGAAAATACATAAAAGAAGTTACGAAGATGATAGAAGATATCAACGAGCGACTTCAATTAGAAGAAAAAGAAGAAGAGACTATAAACTAAACACTTGTAAGATGAATATTAAAGATATTGATGCACCAGTAAATACAACTACTATAGATAAAAATCTTATAGATGCTCCTACAGATAATGTGTATGAAGCAATTTCTATTATTGCAAAGCGTGCAACACAAATCAATACAGAAATCAAAAAAGAGCTTTCTGATAAATTAGATGAGTTTGCTACTTTTAATGATAGTCTTGAAGAAATCTTTGAAAACAAAGAACAAATAGAGGTATCTAAATTTTATGAGCGCCTTCCTAAAGCACACGCACTTGCAGTGCAAGAGTGGCTAGAAGATCGTATTTACTACAGAGACACAAGTATTTCTGAAGAAGATACAAACTCATAAACACATATATGTCAGTATTACGCGGTAAAAAAGTATTATTAGGAGTTACCGCTGGAATAGCAGCATATAAAAGCGCCACTTTAGTAAGAGCATTTATTAAAGCTGGCGCTTTTGTACAAGTCGTTATGACAGAAAAGTCAAAAGACTTTGTAACCCCTCTCACACTATCTACACTTTCAAAAAATCCTGTTCACAGTTCTTTTACAATAGAAGGAGATGACAATGCTGTTTGGACAAATCATGTAGAACTAGGATTATGGGCAGACCTTATGGTGATAGCCCCAGCAACTGCAAATACATTATCAAAAATGTCGCAAGGTACATGTGATAATTTATTACTTGCTACCTACCTTAGTGCAAAATGTCCTGTATACTTTGCACCAGCAATGGATCTAGATATGTACATCCATCCTTCATCAACAGAGAACTTTCAAAAACTTAGCTCGTACGGTAATATTATGATTGAGGCAACAAGTGGAGAATTAGCTAGTGGACTTGTAGGTCAAGGAAGAATGGCAGAACCAGAAGACATCGTAGGTTTTATAGAAAATCATATGCAAGAAAAACTACCTTTAAGCGGTAAAAGTGTTATCATAACAGCAGGGCCTACTTATGAAGCTATAGATCCTGTGCGCTTTATAGGAAATCATAGTAGTGGTGCTATGGGAGCTGAACTTGCATTGCGAGCAGCTGATTTAGGCGCATCTGTCGATTTAATTTTAGGACCAAGTTCTATAAAAATTGAACACGATCTTGTCAAGGTTCATAGCGTGGTTTCTGGAGAAGAAATGTATGAGGCTGTACACAAAGTATATGATCAATGCGATATTGCCATTGCTGCTGCTGCTGTAGCCGATTACAAACCCGCTCATGTGGCTGAACAAAAAATTAAAAAGAACGACGATACGTTTACCATTCATCTTGTAAAGACCAAAGATATATTAGCATCTATGGGTGAAAAAAAACAAGGACAATTCCTTGTAGGCTTCGCACTTGAGACAGAAAATGAGGAAGAAAACGCGCTAAAAAAATTAAAAAAGAAGAATTTAGACGCAATTGTTTTAAATTCGCTTAGAGATAAAGGAGCTGGTTTCAAGACCAAAACCAATAAAATTACGTTTATAGACAAAGGTGGATCGATTACTCCGTATGATTTGAAATCAAAAAAAGAAGTAGCCGGAGATATCTTTGATCAGATACTTATAAAAACAACATGAGAACACTTATCGCAATCTTTGTAATTTTATGCACAGTATCACTTCAAGCACAAGAATTAAATGCTGTCGTGATTATTAATGCAGAACAAACTGGAAAAGCAGAACTCCAAGTATTTAAAACCTTAGAGCGTTCACTTACCGAGTTTATTAATAATACAAAGTGGACCGATAAGAAATATAAACAACAAGAGCGTATCGATTGCTCGTTTAATATTATTGTTCAAGAGGTCAACTCTGATGCCTTTAAGGCAACGGTACAAGTACAGTCATCACGCCCTGTATTTAATTCAAATTACGATAGTGCTGTTTTTAATTTTAATGATAGAGACTTTGATTTTGAATATGTAGAGTTTCAGCCACTTATCTTTAATCCTAATACGTTTGATTCTAATTTGGTTTCTGTACTTGCCTATTATGTATATACCATCTTAGGGTATGATAGTAATACATTTACAATGAATAATGGGGATAAGTACTTTCAGACGGCAAAGCAAATAGTAACTACAGCACAAGGAAGTAATAATAGAGGATGGAGACCACAAGATGGACCACAATCACGTTACAGACTTAATGAAGACTTGTTATCACCTAATTTTAGAGACTTTAGCTCCGTATTGTATGAGTATCATCGTACGGGACTAGATATTATGGCAGACGACTCTAAGAAAGGAAAGAAAGCTGTAATGGATGCCATTGGTAAAATGAAGGCGATGTATAATAAGCGGCCTAATAACTTCTTAAATCGTGTTTTCTTTGACTCAAAAGCAGAAGAAATAGCGTCTATGTTTTCTGGAGGTCCACAACTTCCTATTACAGATTTACTAACGACATTGAATCGTATTGCTCCTACAAAATCTACGTTTTGGAGACAGATTTCTTTTTAAACATTAAGTTGTTTTTATTCGAAAAATAACCGTATTCACTATTGCCCGATTAAAATTCATCTATTAAGGCTATATATAGTAGGTATTAAACAGGCTTTTAATGAATAAACCCTAGGTATTCTTGACATTAGTATCTTAGGCGAACTTAAAGAAAGTATATTTATTTACAGCTGGATCTCAAATATTTAATAACATAGGTCTTACGTCTAACAGCGAAGCGGTCTTATGTCTTAGTCGGACACGACTAAATCTTATTCTAAACTTACCAACTTGTCTACACTCCAAGCTTCAGGCTTGTCTGAGAACATGGGTTTTGTTTCGGCCCAAACACCCTTAAATAATTCTGAGTGGCGGTAGTTTTCTAGTGCTTCGGCAGCATCCCAATAACTATAGGTGAAAAAGATACGAGGATCATCATGACCTCTATATAACTCTAGAAACTGACAGCCAGGAAACGCTCTGATGCTTTTTTTGACCTGTTCAAAGTTATTTAGAAATGTAAGTATTTCGCTTTCGCGAAAGCGCATTTTGACAATTCGTACGAGCATAGGTATTAATCTTCAAAGTTTATGGTAATCGCATCTCGATAATCAAGTCCAAATAGCGTAGATGCACTTCCTACCGTAGAAGGATTACTTTTATAAATAGCAAGTTCTATATAATCACCAGAATTAAAAATTGCTAGTTTTTTACCCTCCTCTTCTCGTTTGTGCTTCTCTAGAGAAAAATTAATAGCGGCACTATACGATGGATGTATTTTTGAAATCTGTGTACGTCTGGCTTCTATCTTAAAATTGCGCCCTTTTCCTACTTCTTCAAATAGTTTTCGGGTGATATTACTCACCACATTCCCATAATTATCAACATAAATCACATTTCCAATAATTTGTTTCTGCGACTTATTAACGACAGGTTGAATTCCTGTAAGCGGTTTGATTTCATCAATGGGTTTCCCGATGACACCTAATGTACCACCACGCGCAATGTGACACGCCGTTTGTACAAAAACATCTAGCACCGTAAAATTGGTCGTCACTCTATTATGGATATTAATCTCTACCATTTCTTGTGGGACAATGTCTCTTGTAATGAGTGAGATAATCCCATTATTGGCACAAATAAAATAATGATCCTCCAGTTTGACCGCTATATGGTTGGTTTCAGGCGTAAGTTCGCTATCCACACCTATAATATGAATACTCCCTTCTGGGAAGTTTCTATAGGCATTTTGTATGATATAAGCAGCTTCTGTAATATGAAAAGGCGATATAGAGTGGGTGATATCAACAATACGAATATCACTAAGCTCACTATAGATCGCACCTTTTACAGCGCCAGCAAAGTGGTCTTTTTCCCCAAAATCGGTCGTTAATGTGATAATCGCCATATCTATATATAAGGAGATCGTACGCTTTCGCGAAAGCAAAAACAACAACCGTCCCCAAATTGTTTATTAGTTTTCATAATACGATAACTTATGAGTAGTTATATAAGCTCAAAAATTTCGTACTTTGCTTTAGACAAATCTAAAATAATTTACCGAGGTATCTCATAAAAACTGCTTGCCATTTGAACGAATTAATTATAGAACTTTCAGAAATCAACCCGCGTGAGTTTTTTGGTCAACAAAACACCAACATAGAATTACTCAAACGCTACTTTCCAAAATTAAAAATTGTTGCCAGAGGAAACAAGATAAAAGCCTATGGTGATGAAGACTTACTAGAAGAATTTGATAGGCGATTCACCATGCTTACAGA
>JBLHOX010000128.1:0-8102 GCA_047623725.1 Dokdonia sp.
TAAATCAAGATATCGGTGCTATAGAATACGAGCAGCGTATACACGACTTTGATACCAAAGAGCTCATACATATTGAGAATGGTATGTTTATGTATATGAATGATATCGTATCTGACTCAGGTATCGTTATTAAACCTGACTACCGTATTGCACGAAGTGCTACGATTCCTCATGGGAATTCAATTTTACTATTAGGTGAAGTAGAAAAAAAGGAAGGCGGCCCTACAATTAAAGAAATATCATCTCTGCCTTCACCCGAAGATCAGGAAGGAGCTCCCATTGGTTTTTTTGCACAATTTGCAAGTGAGCAAAAAAGATTAACGGTGAAAGATATTGTGACCACCAAACCTTCAAAAATATTTAATGTTTTTAATCCTAATGATAATCTAGTTCGCGATAATAAAGGGTTAGAGATCATTGATACGATTCATATGACACTTGATTCTGATAATGAGGGTGTCGTGGGTAATATTCCTTTTTTACAAAGGTATGCAACGGCAACTAAAGTCGTCAGTAGTTTTTGGTTAGAAACTGTAAAGTTACCTATGTCTGGCAAAAATTTTCAGCAGTTACAATATTCACAAAATACTGGTATTGGGTTTCATCAAAAGTTTAATGACAAACAAGGGGTGATCACATGGCCTCATATTACCGTCAACACCTTAACGAAGGTCGATTAAAATATAGCCTTACATTAATAAGACTAAGAAAACGATAAGAGGTTTAGCAATTTCACAAAAAACACATCTTAGAACGGAGTACGTCAGATGGGAGGGAAGTTACCCCAGTATTTATTCTGCTTTTTGATATGCTTCTTTCATCCATCCTATCAACTCGTTATCGATTTCGTTGATATTCGAAATCTTTACTCGGTGAGTACACATGGTGCCAAAAGGCCCTGAGTTTTCAAGTCTTTCAGTCGTTGGGATGTCTTTAAGCTTTAATCCTAAATCAATTCTTGTTTTGGTAGCAGGTTTTATTAATACAAATTGTTTTTTTCTAATAATACTAACGCCCGTCTTCTTAGGTGAAATGGTGACATCTTCCCCAAAAGATGTGACAACGGATACAAGTTCTTGGTAGATTGGAAACAAGTCTTCTTTTCCTTTGTATTGATTTTTAGTAAGATCTGTTGGTGTTGTGTTTTCTTCTTTTGATAATGTAACAATGGTATTTGCAAACCCGTGGGTTACGTTATGTTCCTTTTTAAGAAAATTGACACCTTCAGAATGTTTGGTAAACGATTTTGTTTTAAGAATTGAAATCCACTCCTCTAAGGATTTACCTGTTTTATCAGGCATATTATGAATCATTGTTTGTAATGCCTTGTCCATAGTTTAATAGTTTACAGATGGTTTTCCCGTTTCTAAATATGAAATGAGATTAAGATACGATTGCTCATTCCCTTGAATAAAGAATTTCAGCAAAGCTATATATTTCTCATTGTTTTTATATCTTATACCGTAGGAGACCACTCTTGTTTTTGAAGGTGTTATTTCTTCAAAAAGAACCATATTAAATAAGTCTTTCTCATCTTCTTTCATAAACTCAGGAAAGTTTTTAGTGAGTTCTGCTTGAAGGGTTAACATCCGTTTTGGAATATAATTGATGATATGTAATGTTATCGTTGTATCGTCTCCAATTTTACCATCCTTGTTATAGTTGGTTCTTATCAGTCCATTGACTTTAAAATCAATATCAGCGATAGAAGTTGCCCAGCTTTCCCATCCTTTCTTTGTCGTATAGGCATTCCAAACAGAATCTAAAGGCACATTGACTTCAAAAGTTTGCCTTAAAACCATGTTGTTGGTATGCGAAGAATCTACAACAGAGATGACTCTTTTTTCTGCAATTTCATTTGGTTTTTGAGCGATTAGAACTAAAGGAAAGCAAAGTAGGAGTAGTTGAAATATCAATTTTTTCATCATCTTATATTTAAGAATTACAAATTAAGGAACTTAGAAGATACTATGATAGTAAAAAATTAACCTTTTCTGTCTAATGGGAAAAAATTAGTTTCATCATCCTTATGATAATCGTGGTTCATGAACTCTTGTGGGTTAAAACCTGAGAATTCTTTAAATTCTTTTATAAAATGCGATTGGTCTGAATATCCAAATTCGTAGGCGATTTGTGACCAAACGAGTTGTTCTTTGTTATGAATTTTCTTTAGTATTTCATTGAATCTGAAAATCCTGTGAAACACTTTAGGCGTTAGACCAAAATAGGTTTTAAATTGACTAATCAGATGTTTTTGAGTGTTTGCATACGAAGTAATAATCGTACTGCTTTCTGTAACGGGCTTTTCTTTTAGTTGCAAAAGAATATTCAAAACATCACTATTGGGGATTTTGTTGGTATCAAACCTATGTTTTAGCCAATCTTCAGCCCTTTTAAATTTTTCTGAAGCGTTCTCACCTTTTAAGATCTGTTCTCTTAATTCTAAAATTTCATCACCAAATACTTCTTTAGCATCGACTACTTTATTATTTAATTGGTGTATTGGGGTCTTTAAAATTGGATAAGAACCATTCGTTTTAAATTGGATCACTAACATTTCAGAATCTTGATGTGCAGAAATAGATAAGTAGTCCTTGTGCATACCAGAAACCCATACTTTTTTATAGGTTCCGTTTATTTTTAATGTTTCTCTATCATAGGTATGATATTCAAAACCATCTAATTCAAATATGATAAAAACGTGTCAGGTCGGAACAACCCGTTCAATAGAATGGTCAGGTTTAAATCCTTTATAGTAGAATATAGATTCAATATAGGGAGCTAATGGTTTTTCTATGATGTGATTTTCAAATATCAATGTTTCTATGTGTTGGTTAGGTCTAAATTAATAAAAGGAAATTAATCAAAGGGAAATACGCGGGGATTAATATTTTAGTTCTGATTCTTTTGATTCCTGTTTCGCTTTCGCGAAAGCGGTTAAAGAAGAATTATGGATTTGTAGAACGGTTACTAGTATTGTAAACTGTTTAAAGCTATTTCTGTTTTTCCTTTTTTGTTTATTAAATCACCTAAATATATTTGATTTCTATTGTGGATTTGATTTATGAAAACTTGTTCAAATTCAATAGTGCCCAATTGTTTTTCAAAATATTCATAACCCCATTCTGGAGGAGAGAAAATAACAATATTCGACGTGATGTTTTCTTGAATTTTTTTGATCAATTCTTTTAATGGAGGATTTTTAGAAACTAAATCACCTCGATTTTCTTGCTTATGCGGATACCAAAAAGGAATGTCATAAATAATGATATCTGCTTTGATATTTTTCAATGTATTGTCATCAAATATGTCTCCATGAACAAGTTGGACTTTGGATATAAGATCTGCCTCTGTTAAATTGATTTTACACATTTCTAGAATATCGTGATCAATATCGACTCCAATGACTTTCTTAAAACTAGGTGCTAAGTACTCCAAAGTAATTCCAATACTACAACACAATTCAGCCAGCACCAAATTTGGGTTTCCAATTCTTGATGCCAAATATTCTGCATTTGCTGGATAATTTGAAATGTATAGTGAGAATTTATCGCCTTTTATATTCTTTCGATACCCTCTTCTTTCTATGATTTCTTGAGCAGTGCTTTCTTCGTATGTCATCATTGGTTACAACAGGTTTCTATGTGGTTTGTTACCTCGGCAAGAACTAAGTTAGTAAAAGAAAACGAACCAGAAGAAAGCCCATAGGGTTTTCCGAGTATACACAGAACAAGGGATTAATTATACACGTCTTACGTTTGGTTTTCTAAATTCTTAGTAATTTTAATGTAAGTTAATTGAAGTCTTAAGATGAAAATTCTCTTTTCCATACTAGGAATTGCATTCCTCTTGTTTATAGTTGTGGTATCATACATGATTTTAATTCAACCACTTTTGGATGCCCGTAAAAAAGAAAAGAAAGAAAAATAGCGTACTTCGTTACTCCGGTTTCATAATTTTTAATAGAGACTTTCTTCCCTTTACATGTTTGCCAACGCTTGTTTACACATGTCTAGTTCATTTACTAGGGATTTTTAACTATTTTTTTTTGTGTATAGGCACTTTATAAGATAGATTTTTTTTTAGTTTTGCGATTTTGTTTTTTTGTATGTTGTGTTACAAAATTGAAAGTTAAAATAGTACGTTAATGAATAAACCAATTAAATATAAATAATTAAAAATTATGAATAGATTTAAATTACGTGTATTGTTATTAATCCTTGTAACCTTTTTTTACAGTTGTAGTAGTGATGATGACGCTAGTAGTAGTGGTAGTTTTATGCGTGCAACTATAGATGGAGAAAGTTGGGAATCTACCGAGATAGAGTTTTCTACTCTTACTCAGTCTGAATCTCAAAATGCACAGCGTTATGATCTTACGGCATTTTCTGAATCTTTTAAAGTAACTATTTCTATTTTTGATACTACGGGAGTAAATCCTTGTATGCCTCTTCGTGAGTATAATCGGGCTGAAGATGAGGCGTTAGTGTCTTTCTTTTATGGTCTTGGTAACGATATCTTTGTTAGTGAACATTCTAGTACGGTAATAAGTGATGACTCAATAATAAGTGATGTGACGGTAAATATTACCTCCTGTGAAGGAGCGATGATTTCAGGTACATTTTCAGGTACATTTTACAAGAATGGAAATTTATCTGGTCTTAATACACCAGAAATAGTTGAGATAACCGATGGTGTATTTCAAAATATTCCTTACACGATCTTTTCGTTGTAAATATAAAGGAGTCTACTACTTAGCTCCTGTTCGTATTTATTTGTGATATAGGATATAGTAGGACACAAAGAAGAAATATATAATGAGCCTTTACAGAGATGTAGAGGCTTTTGTTTTGTTATTTTAAGTTGTTTTATTTTAAATATTTATTTATATGCTTTCGCGAAAGCGGTTAAAAAGGATTCAAGATCGCTATGCTCTAAGACTCAAGACTCAAGACTCAAGACTCACGACTCACGACTTTTTCTTTTAGTCCTGATTCCTGATTCTTTTAGGTCTTGTTTTTTTTTACGAAAGCGATTAAAGAAGAATTATAGGGTTGTGCAACGGTTACCGTTGTTGCACATAGTATTTTTTCTATTCAACTAATCTCATGATCATTTTTCGACCACCAAAATCAATTTCTTGTTTTAGTATCTTTCTTGTTGACATATCTATATAATATGAGCTTGTAGCAGAATTGTCTGAAATATCGTCAGTAGTTTCAACCTTCCAAACTTTTTTCAGCTCTCCGTTGTACTCCATGGTTGTCTTTTTGGTATTCTTGATTGTTGCTGTAATGACTCCAGTTTTTGATTTTGGATTGTAGTCAAAAATCGAGATAGTGTTTGAATAACCATCCTTTAAGGGAAGTAGCCTTATTAGTTGAGGATAAAAATTACTGTCAAAAAATGGTTTGTCGGCATTTTCAGAAATTTGTGTTTTAGTGTTGGTTGGTTTGTCCAAATAATAACCAGTTACCTTTTCGCCAAAATTCAAAACCATATCTCTTTGCTGATTGAATGAAGAATGATATATAGGCTCTAAGTCGAGAGTTCTAACCACAGTAGTATCAACCCATTTAATAGGTGACTGTTTCATATCGACAGTTGTTATAATATATACTTTGTCTTTTTCTTTTTGAATTTTGGTTTGTACATCTCCTATTTGAATTTCAGTTGAATCCCTAACCATAAACCAAGACATTTCCGAAGTTTCCGACTTCATTAAACCCATATCGGCAGGATTGTTTTGCGGGCTTAATGGCATTTCTTGGCTAGTTGCTTGTGCAGAAGTCCCAAGGATAAATAGTAAAAGACAAATTATTTTTTTCATTTTTTAAAGTTTTAAAATAAGTCGTCTAAATAAAGTTTTTGTTACAAGTTTTGATTCAGCATTATGTACAACGGTTTTTATGCAAACCTTTGTAATAATCTATACATCTAAACAACTACGGTTTCCCGAAATAGGGTGAAAAAAGATTCAGAATCGCTTCGTTACAGGAATCAGGAATCAGGAATCAAGAGTCAAGACTCACGACTCAGGATTTTGTAGTACTTCGATAAACTTTTTGTGACAGTAGTGTGTTTCTCCCCTCCGTCTGTATCTCGTGGCTCGATCCATCCACCTCCCTACAAGGGGAGGAGCCTTTTTGATTTTAGTTATAGGGAATGTTTAGTTTCCTTTTTAGGCTAGGGAGTTTTTTTTTGCTTTCGCGAAAGCGGTTAAAAAAGATTCAAGATCGCTATGCTCTAAGACTCACGACTCACGACTTTTTTGTTTCAGTCCTAATTCGTGATTCTTTTGAGTCCTGTTTCCTTTTCGCGAACCTGCCTACCGGCAGGCAGGAGCGAAAACCAACCTACATGGACTTACTTTGCGGCTGCTATGGATAGATTGAGTAGTTGATTTGCTATTGGGTCAACGCTTGATTGCGCTCTTGAGGTATTGGCAAGGATGATGCTTACTGCTTTTTTACTTGGTACGATAAAAAGGAAAGAAGTACATCCTGTTTGTCCGCCGGGGTGTCCCATAATAGCACCTTCTTTAGATGTAGGGCCATACAGAAACCATCCAAAGCCGTAGCTATTGTTTACTTTTTCTAAACTATGGTGTTGTCTCATAAGGTCTAGTGTACTTTCTTTTACGAACGTATTGTTGAGTACCGCATTGCCAAACTTGAGCATATCACCAAGCGTAGTATAAAAACCTCCGGCTGGGATTCTGTTACTTAGGTTATTTTCTTTGGCGATTTTAGCCTTTCCTTTTCCGTTGTTACGAGAGTATAGCTCCGATTTATTGTCTATGTTGACACCAAACTTTTCAACACCCGTATGTGTCATATTGGCTTTGTCCCAGATATTTGTTTGCATATAAGCTTCAAACGTCTGACCAGACACACGCTCTATAATAACACCTAAGACGGTGTATCCATAGGTTGTATAACTGTATTGCGTACCAGGTTCAAAGAGGAGCTCTCTATCCTTAAATAGCTCTAAAGCATCATACAGCGAAGGGTAGTTGACCGTTGTATTGGACTCGCGACCGTCTTTATAACCTCCAATACCAGAAGTGTGTGTGATTAAGTGTCTTGTGGTAATCTGTGTTTTTGGTTGTGTTGGATACTCTGGAATATAGGTTTGTATGGGAGTATCTAAATCTAGCAAACCTTGTTCTACCAACTGCATGGCAGCAAGTGCCGTCATAGGTTTTGCAATAGAACCCATACGTACTTGGGTTTCTAATTCAAATTTCTTTTCTAGTTTTTTATTGGCATATCCCGCGGCAGATTGATCAATTATATTACCGTCAACAGAATATCCAGCCACGACACCCATGACTGTTTTGTCGGAAATGACTTCTTCTAATAAGGTGCTTATTTGGGTATTCTTGTTTTGTGATATTCCTGTTGTATAGATCAAAAAGGAAAGCAGTAAGATGGCATATTTTTTCATCGTTTGTTTATTTATGAAGTTTGTAACGATGTCAAATGTACTGATGAAAACGGAGTACAAAGCCCTATTCTATTAGGATAGTGGCGAATCATTCGTTTTTAGGGATGAATGGCTCATGGCTAATACTGCTTTTTTATAATTTTTAGAAACAGGCACTTCTGTTTGGGTGAGTAAAAGCGTATTTGCATCTTTCCATTCTTTAAAATGAATGGGATTGATGAGGTGCGAACGGTGCACTTTTACTAATTCAGGACGTTGAAGCTCTATTTTTTTTAAGGTCGTTCTTAATAATTTCGTACGTACAACTTCATTAACCAAATGAGATACACTTACATAATTATCGGCGCTAGAAACGCAGATGAGGTCAGATAGTTTTAGCTGTAATATATCTAGTTTGTTAGTTCCCGTTAAGATGATTTCTTCTGTATCTTGAGGAGCTCCTTTTCTATTGACAAACCATCTCCCAAAAATAATAACGGGTAATAGAATAAAGAAAATAGGGTAGTAGACTTCGAGGGTAAACTTTATAAAGGAATAGTCACCATTTACGATACTCGATTTGTAATACACATAACTGCCTAGTAAGACAAGGATATTATATAAAGTGATAAAAAGCGTTTCGAGAACAATAGGATATGTACCCATCTTCTTAG
>JBLHOX010000129.1:0-8102 GCA_047623725.1 Dokdonia sp.
TGATAATCCGGCCAACGATTCACTTGATCAAAACTAAAATTACTGCTAATTGTCACACCAATTCCTCCACCTTTAGTTTTGCCAGATTTGGTAGTAATAATAATTGCGCCACCAGCAGCTCTTGTTCCATATAGGGCAGTTGCACCGGGGCCTTTCAAAACTGTTATTTTCTCAATATCTTCAGGATTAATATCCGATAACGTTGAGCCAAAGTCAACTGGACTATCCTGAGAAAGGTAAGATGAAAACCCTGTACCTGTAATCTTGCTACTCACAGGTACACCATCCAAGACAATCAAAGCTTGATTGTTATCAAGGTTGAGCGAGGATTCTCCACGAAGAGTTATTCTAGAGGAACCTATTGGACCAGCCCCGCTTCCTTGAATATTTAAACCCGCAACTTTACCAGAAAGAGAATTCACCCAATTATTTGATTTGGCATCTGTTACTGCATTTGCACTAAGTGATTGTGCTGAATATCCTAGCGACTTTTCTTCTCGTTTTATCCCTAATGCAGTTACAACTACCTCTTTTAGAGCCGTTTCATCTTGCTCTAGTACTACTTTAATTTCGGTCTTATTTTCAATATTAATTTCTTTCGTTTGAAATCCTATATAACTTACAGACAAAACTTTTGTATTTGTTGGAACACTAATCGTAAATTTTCCATCAAAGTCAGTCGCTGTAGATAGGTTGGTTCCAGCTACAAAAACCGAAGCTCCAGGAATAGGTAAATTAGATTCATCTAAAACTAATCCCGCGATTTTTCGGTTTTGTTGATTCTTTTTCGGAGTACTTTTTGGAGTAATACCGATAAGTTCTTTTACTAAAATTCCGTTTTTTGTAACCTTAAAATCAACACTTACCTTAGTTTTTAATACGGCTAATACTTGATTTAAATCTTGATTATTTACTGCAATAGTAACTTTATTTTGAAGAAAACCTTGATCTGACATATAAATAAACTTACTGTTTATTTGTTGTTCGATAAGGACAAAGACTTGCTTGACAGAAACGTCTTTGAGGTTTAAATTAATTTTATCTACTTTATTCGTACTATTTTTAGCAGTAGTTATTTTTGAAGTATTAGAATAAGTAATCCCATTACCGAATAGCAGCAATAGTGATAACGTTAATATAATTTTATGTTTCATTTTATCTATGATTATTTGTTATTGTTATTTTTACAGACTCAAACTGATCTGAAAAAAGCTAGATTTTATGTTAATTATTTATAGAGTTAGCTAACGGACTTTTCTTTATAAGCAGCCAAAGCCTTACTAATATGTTTAAGTGCAATAGCAATATGATTTTCTACTGTTTTAGGAGAGACGTTTAAAATCAACGAAATTTCTTTATATTTCAATCCGTCGATTCTACTGAGCTCAAAAGCTTGACGAGATTTTTTAGGAATGACATCTAATATTTCACGTATTAAATTGGTATTAATCTTCTTTTGCTCATTTTCTATAATTTCCTCCTCCCTACTCGGCGAAATCAAAGTATTGTTAGGGTTAGTTTCATCAATTTGTTGATGAAACTGCTCTGATTTTCGTACTGTTTTTAAACTGTTTTTTACTACTACATAGATATAAGATTTAGGATTTTTAATTTTATCGAGAATGTTTCTATTATTCCATAGCTGAATAAAAATATCAGCTACTTTCTCTTCCACAAGGCATGAATTCTTTTCATAAGTCAATCCAAAGCGACACAAAGGAGTATAATATCGATTGAAGAAAAGCCCCATTGCCTCGTATTTACCATTTCGTATCTGTTGAAATAGATAATCATCCGAGAAGCAAGCACTACTGCCCATTTTTAACACATTACTTTTCATTGTACTTGGTTATTTCGATATTATCTTGACTAATTTTTGTGACTTTCAGACCTGAAATAAATTCTAAAGAAGTTATAAATTCATCAATTGTCTGGCTCTTAAAAGCACCTTTTATATGCTGCTTTGCAATTATTGAATCCCTAATCACAACCTTTACCCCATAGAATTGATTGATTTTCGGAACCGCATCTTCAATTTTTACATCATCAAGCAGTAGTATATCGTCCTTCCAAGCTAAAGTGTTAGTGACATTAAAATTTCTTTTTATAACAGCTTTAGTTTTTGCATTCCAAACTAATTCTTCGTTTGGGGTCAGGTTAATTTCATTCTTACTTTCTTTTAGCATTACTTTTACTTTCCCCCTCGCTAAAGAAATAGTTTGATTAATGGTAGTACTGTTTATATTAAACTCTGTTCCCAAAACTTTCACATCAAAATCATTCGTATGAACAATAAAAGGGAACTTGGTATTCTTTGTAACTTTAAAGAAAGCTTCTCCCTCTAACCAAATAGCTCTCTGTTTTCCAAAATCATTTGAGTATTTAACTTCACTTCCTGAATTTAAAATCACGGTACTGCTATCTGGCAAAATGATACTAAGTCGCTGACCTTTTCCAGCAATTCTGTGATTGGTATACTCAGATTGTGGCATTTTAATAAAAAGTGATCCAATGCCAAAAACTAAAAGGAAGGCTACAGAAAAGACTAAAGTTTTCTTAATTGAAGCTTTTCTTAATTGAAGCTTTTGTGGTTTATTGCATCTATTTATGAGATCTTCAAAAGAAACAGTGCTTTGTGGTAATTCACTATTGGGATAACTAACCCATATTGTTTTAAAGTTTTCACAAATGCTTAGTAAATTTGCATCTAGAGACAATTCAATTTCAAATACCGATCGCTCCGCTTTTGACATTTCATTGGTAAGATACCTAACACATTTTTTTTCCCTCTGACTAACATTCAACATAAATATTTCCCTTTGCTTATAGGAGTCAAAATAAGAGAAATACCCCCAGTTTTCAATGCCATCAAAAAGGCACGATATCGTTAATGAATTGTTAATAGTTATATTATATAAGGCATACAGAACTTTAATAATATTCGTGCTTAGATAAAACTAGTAAATATAAAAAAGTCCTAAAAGATTTTACTTATACCCAAATAAAAGACCAAGCAGTCTATAGTAAAACATTGAAATGCTACACAAGATGAGAAAAAAGCTTAAAAAGCTCTAAAACGAATTAGTTAGTATAAAAAAATCCTACTAGTATACCAGCGTGAAATATGAACAGCTAATGAACTTGATTATTGACTAACATCATTTTTGAAAATTGAAAATTGCAATGCAACCCGTTCATTTTTTGGTTGGATTTATGAGATTAATTGAACTTAAATTCGTAGATTTCACTGACACAATATAAGTGCTAAATTGAGTCAAAAAAAAGGGTGCAAAATTCGGTGCACTCATTCTGAGAATTGCCTATAAAGTCAATGAATATAAGGGGTTCATAATTTCGATTGGTCCCTCTTTCTGCGTGTACAATTACCCTAACCTTTATAAAAAAGTCTGTAAGTTTTTTTGTTTGCAATATATCCCCACACTATCTCCACAATTCATTTATTTTAGTTTAAGTTCCGAAGAAAGGATAATTACTGCTTATTATATATTCTCTTCTTTAGCATCATATATTAAATTATAATTAGGAAGAGCTGTTAGGACTCTTCCATAATTACAACTTCTACTAGCTTCTTTTTCAGGGGTTTTTTGATATAGGAGAAACCGTCTCAAAAGTTGGTTATCGAAATTCAGCATAACTCCTTTAAGTTCAAAGTAAAATCGTAAATAAGCTATAGTAATAAGCCTCATCTTCTATGATGTAAACAATCTTTCCGTTAGTCGAAAGCTTAACCTGTGTGACCTCTTTTATCTGTGATGGCATCAAAGTATTTATACTTTTAATCACCTCTACTTTGAAGGGACAAGCTAATTCGATCAATCTGTTATCGAAAGTAACGACCAGAATACTATTTGAACTTGAGTATCTTAGTAAAAACCCATATTCGTTTGCATTCATTCTCTGATTAGGTTATAATTAATTATTCAAGAACCAGCTGGTCTCTTTATTTTTAAGTGATTTAGCCAGGTAATTGATAAGCTCGAATGCTGAGGCGTTTCTTTCTAGAAGGCTATCTACATAACTGGACTTAATAGACTCTGTGAAAAGATTGTATAGTTTCCACAAATTTATAGTACCGTTTATACTGCCAAAATGTATATCGGAATAATAATCTCTTACTATAGAAGTGATCTGGCTATCTGTTATGGAAAGAGGAAATAAATTCTTCTTCTCTTCTTTAGAAAGGTATTGGTACATTTTCATTTTACCTACCAAATAAGCGAACTGGTCTTCATTAATACTATACCTTCCTAGATCCTCTAAGTTCTCTAGATGCTTTCTCCTATCGTAGCCGTTTATCAATTCAAGGATTTTGGATTTCAATTCACCAACTGAACTGATCCTAATACTGTCCGCTAAGCCATCTGTGGCTATGCATAAGTTTAAACAGACTGTGTTTTGGAATCCTATAAAGACTTTGAACTTCTCTATACTTTTCTTGCCGTAAAGGTTTTCTTGGTTGTAAGCTCTAACTCCTCCTATTGACAAGTTCAACCTGTTACCATTAATGACCTGACTGATTTCTGGAATTTCAATCACAAACGCCATTCTTTCGTAATAGAGTGTTTTCTCATGCTCTAATAATTCTTTGGCAGGTTTGCCTATAGCAGAAGGAATTCTTCCCTTAATCATGTGCGACACCCTGATTTCTTCTTTTAGCTGTATACTATTTGACAGTACACTAGTAATTACGTCTTCAGTATACTTAATAAATTCGTAGTGTGAAATGCTACTTTCATTGTCCTTAGCGAAAACTGGTATTACACACTCATTCTTCAGATGCTCTAAATCTACTTGAATCGTATTGGCTTCTATAAAGTTTTTCCTGCCGCATTGAATCACTTGCGCTTCATCAATAACCTGATATTCTGGATTATTTAGTATTAAATTCATTTTTTTGTGGGTTTAAGTTTTTAATAATTTCTTCTTCATAGATTAACTGCGCTGAGACATTGTCTATAACTTCCTTTCGAGCCATTACAAGTGGATACAGGTCGGTACTCAGGTTTGGGTGTTTGCCATAGATGAGTTTTAATCCCTCTGATGTTTCGCAAGCATTTATTTCCTCTTTTATTCTATCTAAAGACACTCCTTGGTTACACCATTCAATTAGTTTTTTGCCTGTAAATGAGTTTATGACAAACTCTGGCTTCCCGGAGAACAATTCGGTTCTATCTTTAGATGCTTGTACGAGATGCCTATCGTTAAGGAATTCGAAGTTGACTGTAAGTTCGTATTCGAAGCCTTCCCTTGTAATGCTTTTAGTACCAAGCTTCATCACCTTAGTCTTTCCGTTACTATCTTTGTCAAGGCTATAATCTACTTTACTGCGGGTAGAGGTAATAATATGACACTTAGACTGAATGATCGCGTCAATAAAAGAGTTGTGTCTAGGGGTTACTTTAGCCCAATCTTGGAACCGACCACCTAATTGTTCGTGGATCTCCAAGCAGCCGCCTTTTCCTTGCCACTCGTGGCTTATTGAATCAATAATGATTAAGTCTATATCGGAGCTCTCACATAGCTTAATAGCCTCTAAATAACGTTCTGGAGCGAAAGGTTCTTCTAGCGATACTACGTTGAAATCCCCTAAATGGGAATAGAGACTAGCACTTTTATTTTCTGTATCGATCAGAGCTATCTTGTTCCAATCTCCTGTAATACCATAAGCTAGCAGCAGGGCACTATACGTCTTACCGAAGCCCGATGGACCTGAAAGCCCGACTCTTAATTTTACTTGATGCCTTTCAGCTTTCTGTAGTTTCATAACTTTTAGTTTTTAATGTAAATAAAAAGAGAGCACCTTTCGATTCTCTCTTGCTTTTGTTTTTTAATGGACTAGTTCTTTCTTAATGACCTGTGAACTTGCGTTTACAATGTCCTCATCAACATACTGCCAATTGTGTTTCAAAGTGATTATCTCACCTGTTTCTTTGACTGTGTACTCGTACGGCTCACAATCTACTTTTTCAATAGATCCTTTTAGTTCCGTCCCAATTAGCGATTTACATGAAGCTTCATCAAATGTAGTAGACACGTTGGCCTTACGCATTGTCAAGTAAATTCTTCCTGTTTTAGAACTAACTAAAGGCTCAACGCCTCCTTGTAGGACTAGTAAATTAAATTCTTTGCCTAGTTCTGTTTTAACTGTTTTGTAATCAATAACTCTTACCATGGTTTCTTTTGTATTAATTAGATTGGTAGGGGTACTTCCCCATTCTACAAAAGCAGGGCGGTTGGATTGTGGAACATCCTATTCTCTATGAAAAAAATTTTAAAAATATTTTTTTTTTAGAAAACACCTCCTTAATGCATTGAGAGCCGATTTATTAATTTATTTGTACATGTCCCTTAGAAAAGGAGCTAGCAACCTTTTGTTTGTGCTTTTTTAAAGTATATATTTGTAAAGACCGAATGAGAAATCGTTCATCATCCCGTAAGGTTCATACGTCTTCTTTAGGTGCGAAAGCACTGTTTCCGAGACAAGTAATGGGATTAGAAGTTGGGTTGTAGTTTGCAGTTGACAAGTAAAATAGCAAATGAGTTGTCCCCGATAGGTCAAAAAGAGCTTTGATATAATGTAGGGTGTTCAGTATTGGAGAGGATACTCCGTTAAAAACTGACACATAGGATATGGCTAAGGCTAAACTTAATTTATTAAGCATGCTGATGACCGGAATAACAACTACGGAAGTTCAAAGTTAAAATCGGATTTAAGCAATTAAATCTCAATCCTGATGCTTACTGCAATTTCAGGGTAGGAAATAGTTATGTTCTTTTATAACTAAAAACATTCAGACATTTTATATTGAATATTATCTTAAAGCAAGAGCCTTTCTCCTTTAGAAATCATATAAAGAGTATTTAATACACATTAAACAGCCAGCCCGCAATCAACTATAGATTAGGGGCTGTTTTTTATGTCTAGAAAGTAAATATTAAGCTGATTTTTTTAAATAAATATGTTTATTTGTATTTAAAACTCCTTTCTATTTTCCCTTACTATAAAATCGATGCCGTCAACTATATCACCTTCTTCTAATGTCTTAATCGTAAAATACCTGCAGGCTGGTTCCGCAACAAAATTAAGATTCTTCAACTGTTCAGGATCTATACATGCCCTGTATTCTCCTGGTTTAAGTCCCAGCTTATATAGGTAGCCATCTGATTCTGAAAGTATTTCTGTCACTACTTTATCACTGTCTTTTTTATATATATTTATCGACATTCGACCAATCCCTTTCAAGGAACTTTCTTTTTCTATATAAGTCATACCACTAATTTCTCCCATCGAGAGAATGGGTATATCAATCCGTTTGAACTGGTTGGGATCTATTAAAACTTGATATGTTTTGTGTTTAAATCGCCAGGCAATGTTATCTAAATCAGTATCATCGAATGTAATAATATAATTAGTAAACGAATTTAGATTTGGAATCCGCACGATAGAATCATTCTTACTAAAAACAGCTCTTCCCCCATTTACTCTGGCAGCAGTTATTTTTACTAAATGTTCCCCATTATCTAAAACCCCATTTTGATTTAAATCGAGGAATGGATACAGCAGAATACCGCCCCTACTAATGGAAGAATTAACATTAGAATGCACATAGCCATTCCCTCCCCCAAAAGCCAAACTTCCTTGCGCACTTATTGAAGTACCGCTATCAAGTTTGCTCTGTGAGGTTGAAACTGTAGCTCTTGCAAATGAAAAATCGTATTTACAGCCTACATTTAAATAAAAATCATTTGACTGAATGTTCCGTTGAAAAGAAGCCGAAATAAAACCTTTTACGATTCTTTTCTCCAACTCTGCCGTGTAAGATAGTAAAACAGCATCAGTTGCATTATAACGTGCTAATGATCGTAAAACATAATTATTCTTAAAGGTATATGAGAATGCTAAATCGTTTGTGATATAGGGGGATTTTTGATCAACCCAGTTCAACTGCGTCAATATATTAGCATTAAATCGCCTATAGTAGGTCGCAAATGTTAAATTAGAATAATTATAATTAAATGTATTATAAACCAGTTGAGAATAATCCAATCTAAAATAACCATTTACTTTTTTATACTTAAAC
>JBLHOX010000130.1:0-8092 GCA_047623725.1 Dokdonia sp.
CCATCTACGGTTGGGAATATAGGAATTCCGTGCTTTTTGGTACTTGCCATTACGGGTGCCGCTTCTAGTCCCATTCTTTTTAATAAAGCTACAAGTAAGACATTAATCTCGTATGCAGAACCAGACGTATCATTGTAGGCTTTTCGTAAATCTTGATTTCTATATTTATTTACTCCTTTATCCCACGTCATTCTCTCTTTGATAAAATTATATGCAAGATAAATTCTATCTATTCTCGCTATAGATTTTGTTTTTAAAGCTGTACTCACTTCATCCAAGAAACGAGTTCTATCAATTTGCCCTTTAACACGAGCTGGATTGTTTAAGTAATTTGCTACTTCATTCCAGGTTTTAGCTCTTTTTTCTTTTATTCCTTTTTTAAATTCTACCGTAGCTAGCTCATAAATAATAGAGATTCGATAGTTTTCCATATTATTAACGAAAGGTTCTTCCTTTAAAGCTGCAACATTTTTAAGGTTGTATTCAGAGACAACTTCATTATATTTTACTGTCGTGCTCACAAGTGCCTCATTAACACGTCCTCCAAATGAGTTTTTATGTTCTAATCTAACAATCTCCTCGCGTGCCTCCACATGGTCTTTTGACTCGATATCTACATATCCTTTAACAAACTTATTGTAGTCAAAAAATTGTGGAATTTCAATTTTAGCAAACGCATTTTTTACGGGGATATCTTCTTGAAAAATAACATCATCTATTTCTAAATAGGTAGATTCAATAACATATTGATATTCTACAATAGATCCCTGTTTTACTCCGGGCATTGCTATAGATATCTCATTAATATTTTTATTAACATTATTTTTTATGACACTTTCTTTTGGCGTTTTAATCTTCTCTACTTCATCATTTACGAGATTATAGGTATATGCCTCTAGCTTTTGCACGTTTTCTGCTTCCCGACCCTCATTAAAGAGTTGTATCTTTTTTGTTGCGTACTGGAAACCTGAAATACTATTTATCTTGATTACTTCATACACTGTGGTATACAAAACCCATCCATCTATCTCATCACGGTACTCAAAATGTGTTCTTCTATATTTATTTAGAAAAACGGCAGATGCTGCTTTCTGTTCTTTATTTAAAGAAATTTCAAAGTGCTCTTTTTTAAGTTTGCCAATTTTAAAATTTTGACTATTTAAAGGGCTTATAAAAGAGAGTGTTATCAAAAGAAAAACGATGTATCGCATTTTTTGTTTTTTGAGGATTCTTTTATTGCTTTCGCGAAAGCGTAATTTTTAAAAAACTATTCTTACTTTTTTACCAGAACTATTGTTTCTGTTTCTTTGGTAACAATTTCTGAGTAGAAGTTCTTTATTTCATTATAAATCGAAGGCTCAACAAGAGTGCTACTCAATTTAAGAACGCTCGTAAGTTGTATGCTCTTTTCATTATTTTGCACAAAGGTTAACATATAAGATCCTATCCCGTCTGGCAATTGAATTTCAAACGGTTCTGGAATACGTTCAACCCTATAACCTTCGGGTATATTAAGGGTAATATTGTTTCCTATCGATTGAGGATACTTGAAATCTATTGGGTATAAACGTTCTTCACTTTTGAAAGGGTTTTCATAGTTTCCAAGAAATAGCATCGGTGCAACGAATAGTTTTTCTTCTATCAACTCAGCTTTACTATCTGTAACAAAAGCAAAAGAAATAGTAGCTGGTCTAGAGGCATCATCGATCTTTAATTTGACATCACTTATCGTTTCTATAGCTGCAATTTTTTTAACTGCTTCTTCCTTTCGAGCTAGATTTCCTTTTGACAAGGTCTTTCTTATCTCTAAGCCATCATTGCCTGAAAATGATTGCCTACAGTTTCCTGTAATATATCCCTCCTTGTTAATCGTTGCGATAACGAAAGATTGTTTTTTTGCATACTTTTTTGAGAACAGACCAATTGGTTTAGAGGTGCCGTTTTCTAATATCATTCTGCCTTCCCAATTCATGACACGTTCTGGGATTAAACCAGGCACAAGATATTTATCTGTTGCATCTAGTAAGATATAATCTCCTTTATATTCAACAACTGCGAGTACGTAATCTAGCCCTTCTCGAGTAGGGTACAGCGGTACACCATGTTCTTTTGTACTTGCAAGAACAGGAAAAGCGTTAAGTCCTACTTTCTTAAGTAAGGCAACAAGCATAAGATTGATTTCATAGGAATTCCCTACTTTATCTTTGAATGCCTTTCTTAAATTACTCTTCTTATAGAAATCTTCATTTCCATCCCAATTCATATTTTTTTGAACATACGAGTAGGCGGCATTTATTCGGTCATTAATTGCTCCTCTATTTTTATGTGTTTCTGCATATTCATTTAAAAAAGAGGTGTTAGGTATTTTTCCTTCAAGGTAATTATTGTCATACCATCTCTTTAAAATCTCATCCCATGTTTTTGATACTCTTTCTTTTATCTCAGCCTTATACTCCAATGCGACTAATTCATACACTAAGGATGCTCTGTAATTCTCAAGGTTATTGACGAACTTTTCTTCCTGCATAGTGGATACATCTTTAAATGTATACTCCCTAACTATTTCATTATACTTAAAATTTGTAGTTAAGGTACGTTGTGTACGACCTCCAAAAGGGTTCTTTTGTTCTTCACTAAAATTCTCGTTACGTTGCTCTATAGATTTTTTGGGTTTTACCTCTAAAAACCCTTTAATAAAGGTGTTGTATTCAAAAAATTGTGGAATCTCAATTTTAGCAGTCATCTTTTTTACAGGAATGTCCTCTTGAATGACTAGGTCGTGTATTCTTAAAAAAGTAGACTCAATAATATATTTATATTCAAGGATAGTTCCTTTACGTACAGAAGGAAGCACTAATGATATTTTATCAAGATTTTCATGAATATTATTTGATAGTATACTTGTTTTTTCTATTTTTTCTCGAACTACCTTTCCTCCTGCTAAATTATAGGAATATGCTTCCACTTTTTTCACCTCATCAGCGTCCCTTCCGTTCTTATAAATTGGTATTTGATGTGTTCCATATTGATACCCTTCAGGAGAGTTGATCAAAACTACATTATGAATCATCGTATTTACAAGCCATCCATCTAGATCATCTCTATATTCAAAATGTGTTCTTCTATCTTTATGCAAGAATACTGCAGGTGCGTCCTGTTGCTCAGGCGTTAACTGGACATCAAAATGTTCTTTCTTAATCTTTCCTACTTTATACTCTTGAGCTGTTATGAAACCTGTCAATAAAATAAATGCTATAAATACTATATTTTTTTTTATCATGATTTTACGAGTACTATTTTTTCTGTTTCTTTTTCTAAAATCATTTTATAATACTGTTGTAAATCTTTATAAAATTCAGCTCCAATAACAGGAGTTTTAATAGTATTTTGAAGCGTTATTATTATTTTTCCTGCATTTTGAGTAACTCCGTATCTAAAAGATCCCATGTTATTAGAAAGATTAATAGATAATGGTTCTGGTAATGACTCTACAGTATATCCTTCTGGAATTACTATAGACACATTATACTTATCTGACCAAGGATGAATAAAATCTATAGGATATGTTCTATTTTCTGCTTTGAAATAATTTTCTTCGGTTGCCAAATGAAGAAGTGGTGACACATACATCTTATTCCCAATCATCTCAACGGCATCTTCATTTTCAAAATTATATTCTAAAGTTAAAGGCTTATCATAATCATCCATACCTTTAAATGTATGATCAATCATTTCTAGCGTTTCAAAGTTTTCTTCCATTTTTTCAGATTGCTCATCTTCATTTAAACTTCGATACCTAGCTCTTTGGCCTTTGGCATAATGTCCAGTAAATCTATTTTTTGAATTTCCAGCAATTATTAAATCTTCACTTATTTCAAGATTCATAAGGCTTGTATGCACTGCGGGTTTAGACGGAAGTAAATCTACCAATAATGAACTACCATCTGCTTTAACCATTCTTCCTTTCCAATTTAAAAGATTAGTTTTTAAGATACTAGGGGAAGCTGTTTTATCAACACCATCAAGAAGAAATAATCTATTATCCAAGATAGCACCTGCAATCACATAATTAAACCCTGTTCTTGTTGGAAAGAATGGTATTCCGTTTGCTTTGGTACTTAGTAAAATAGGATTTGTTTCTATACCTGCATAATTAAGCATTGAGACTAGCATTAAGTTGATATCTGCAACATTTCCAAGTCCTTCTGAATATGCTTTTTTAACGCCACTATCTTTATAAACACCATAGTATTCATTCCAAGTCATTTTTGATTTAACAAAATCAAAAACTTTTATCATTTTCTCTTTTGGGTCTGTAACTCCAGCTATCAATGCATCTATATCTTTCCTAAAATATTTTGTTATTCCTAATTCTTTCCCAAAGCCATCTGATTTATATATTTTTTTTGCTACATCCTCCCAAGATGTAGCATAATTACGTACTTCAGAATTAGGAAATTTTGTATATGACAATTCTAATTGTAATGCCGATATATAATTATTTAGATTTCCTGCAAAAGGCTCTTCTTTAAGAGCGGGTATATTTTCAAGACTTACCAAGTATCCATTTTCGGTAAATTCTACTTCTTCGGTACTCCTTTTCGCTTGTGATTCTCTAGCTAAGGTATTTACTTCTGCTGCTCTAGCTAAGGTCTTATCTTCATATCGATACCTAATGGTCCTGCCTTTCTTTTCAGTCGTTAACCCTAGAGGAATGCCCCCTTTTCCATGGGTTCTATATACTAGATATTCTGGAGCAAAAAATCGCATTTCAACTTTGTCTACAGGAATATTTTCTTGAAAACGAAATTCATCTATCGTTGAATAAAAAGGAGAGGTAAATGTATATTTAAACTCGATGATGCAACCATCTTGTATCTCTGGCATTGTAAACTTTTTAATCTTTAACGTTTTATTTCGTTCTTCCTCAAATATACCTTTGCTCTGAAGCTTACTTTCTTCTATGCTTCCATCTATTAGATTATACGTTACCGCCTTTAATGAAGATACCCTTTCTTCATCACTCGAGCCTTGATACAACCCTATTTGTTGGGTAGCAAGATCATATCCTTCTTTATTATATATTTTAATTCGCTCGTGATACTCTGTTATCACTACAAAACCAGCATCTTGAGTATAATTAAACTTTGTATTTGTTTTTCTATACAATATGGCTGCTCCCGCTTCTGGTTCTAATGTATGAGAAGTCTCTGCAAGTTCTTCCTTAGAAACTTTTCCGAATTTATAATTTTGAGCAACAACAGATTGCCCGAATACAACAAAACCTATAAGGATTAGTAAATATTTTTTCATGGTAGTTTATTAAATTTTAGTGAGCACAATTTTTTGATCATCGTAACGAACAATCTTTCTAACAAATGATCTAAAGTCTTTATATTGTTCTTTTGAAAAAGTTCCATCATACATAGAAAATTTTCTAATATATTTTATATGAGTATCATCTATACGTTCAAAGGTTACATCATACATCCCGAACTCGCTTTCTACATGAATATTTTCAAACGAATCTGGTAATTTATACGTATCAGGAACAGTAACAACCACCTCATCTTCATCTACAAATCCTCTATCTATGTATAGTTCAAGATTCCTTTTCTTGTATCTTTTTGGAACATTAGTATACCTATTAACCGCATTGAGAGAGACAAGCATTTCTTCTCCTGCAAAAGATGCATAGTTATCGGCAGAAAAAGTGATCTTTTCATTCATAACGATATCTCTTCTATTATTTTCTATATCAATAGCATCTATTTTCATATTATTGATATGTCTCCAAAATTTATAATAATATTTCTTTTGATCGCTATTTATTTGGCTCTCTAAATAATAACGCTGGTTATATTGTATTCCCTTAGATTGCATAGTCACCTCTGCTTCTATCGCTCCTTCTGGAGTAATTTTACAAACCCCTTTTACATATTGAGTATTTTTTGAGTGATCATAAATATCGGTGTGTACTATTTTACCCCCTTCTGGAGTAATAATAACAACATCTCTATCATCTGTAAAACTACCAATAAACCCAAAAGGGATTTCCTGGCTTGTACACTCTAACCACACATAACCTTCTCCATCTGGAATACTAAGAATCGCATGATTTCCTTGCATAGAAACAAAATCTGGCTGAATATCTCTTTTATCGCCTCCTGCATACAGTATTGTATAATAGGAAGGAATTTCAGCCACCTCTAATAATGATTTTGTATAGTTTGTGAGTGCTTTACAATCTCCATATCCCAAAGCATCTACTTCTGATGCTAGCATAGGTTTCCAGCCTCCAATTCCTATTTGCACACTGATATACCGTGTTTTTTCTTGCACGTATTCGTAAATTTTACGTGCTTTTTCAATTTTATTAGTCTCTCCTGCAACTAAGTTTAATATTTCATTTTTTGTTTCTTGAGACAGCTCTCTAGTTCCTTTTAAAAGATAGTCATCCATCCATTTACCATAGCTAGTCCAATCTTCTGCATTGCCATCAACTCCTGAGAGGTGGAATTTATTTAATGCAAAAATCACTTTAGGCACTATCTTTTTAAAACCTGGACTATAAGCTTCTGGAACAAATGCCGTGTAGTTTTTTACTGAGACTTCTATTTTACCTGTAGATTCGGTAATCACAATCTGTTCGTCAGGGTTTAATAACTTATACTTCAACTCAAGGTCGGGTGCACACGTTATTGTGTAGACGCTCTTAGCGGTACTACTTTGGTAGGTGTTATTTGGATACCAAAAAGGAATAAAAGCGGTATCACTGCTAACTGTAGATGAGTTAAAAACAACCGTAAACGGATAAGACACCGGAGTATAATCTAAATATTTAATTCTAGAATCAGAAAAAAGGGTTCCACCATCTACAGCACTTACATCTCTAAATTCACTTTTTTTAATTTTTTTAATCTCTTCACCTATATTATTGTAGATCGTAGCTTCAAGTTTCTTAACTCGTGAATCTTTATCGTAATATGCTATGGCATTTATATCACTCATCCCTTTTTTATTGAGTACAGTGATCACTCTATAAACGGTATGCTCTAATGTACGTTGATCTGGAATATTTACTGTGATTTGCTCGTCCCTTATAATACTATCTGAATTCTCTTTAAGATCACTAGGTAATATAACAGCTTGTAATTCTAATGGGTTTTGAGAAAATAGTAGTGTAGATTGCAATAAGATGCAACACAAAAGAAATAAACGCATTTTTTTTGAAGCAATATAAAACTACTTAAAGAGATAGACAAAAAATTACTGTCTATTTTTTGAGTCTATGGCAATGGTCACAGGTCCATCGTTTAATAACCGTACTTTCATATCGGCTCCAAATTCTCCTGTGTACACCTCTTTAGTATGCTTTCGCGAAAGCGTACTAACAAAATTCTCATACAGCGGGATGGCAACTTCTGGCCGAGCAGCTTCTAAAAATGATGGGCGATTTCCTTTTTTGGTACTCGCATGTAATGTAAACTGGCTAATCACTAGAAGGTCTGCATCAATATCTTTTACAGATAGATTCATCGCACCATCTGCATCGCTAAAAACACGTAAACCCATAATTTTATGGGTAAGCCAATCTATGTCTTCTTGCGTATCTTCATGAGTAATTCCTAGCAAAATCAGGAAACCTTGTGCTATACTTGATTTTACAAGATCATTAATGGTTACAGATGCTTCAGAAACGCGTTGTATAATGACTCTCATAACGATTACATGGCATATTGGTCTTTACGATACTGCTCATCATCACCTTCCATGATTTTGACATAGCTCTTATAACGAGACCAATGTAACTCATCTTTGTCTAATGCTTCTTTAACAGCACATTTAGGCTCTTCTAGATGGAGGCAGTTATTAAATTTACAATCCGCTTTTAATGCAAAAAACTCAGGGAAATAATTCCCTATTTCTTCTCGTTCCATATCAACGATTCCAAATCCTTTGATCCCTGGTGTATCAATTATTTTTGCATTATTAAAACTAAGATCATACATCTCTGCAAATGTGGTCGTATGCTGCCCTTGCATGTGCTGCTCACTGATCTCTTTTGTTTTAATATTCAGGTTAGGTTCTA
>JBLHOX010000131.1:0-8053 GCA_047623725.1 Dokdonia sp.
ATCACACGATTTTGAATTTTATAGGCTTTAGATTCTAAAAACGCAAAGAATTGATCAATCCCTTCAAAATGTTCATTACCATTCCATAAGATATCTTTTTGAGCTTCTGTGAGTTCAAAATAAGGTTTGTGGATAGGGAAATCAAATTTATAAGCACTGTTTACCAGTTGGTTTCTATAATAACTCATGCTTTCTCCTCTCCAAGGAAACACACAATTTTCAAATACAGAGAGTCCAGTATTTGGGATGACAAGATCTTGATCTATCCCAATCACATCTCCATAACCTTCACAGGTAGGACAAGCACCATACGGATTATTAAAACTAAACAAATGCACGTTAGGTTCTAAAAAAGTCATGCCGTCTAGGTCAAACTTATTAGAGAAGTGTCTACGACTTGAATCACTAAGCGCTTCTATAAATAATTCTCCTTTTCCTTCAAAAAATGCTGTTTGTACGGCATCTGCTAGTCGGTTTTTAAAATCTTCGTCATCAGGATTTGTGACCACTCTGTCAACAACCAGAAGGACATCGGCTGTTTTTATTTTTTTTATATCATCTACTGCATCAATCCGTTTTACCTCGTCTTTAACTTTTATTCTAGCGTATCCTTGTTGTTGGAGCGCTTTGAGTTTGTCTTGTAATTTGCGGCCTTTTTCTAGATGAATAGGAGCGAGGAGGAGGAGTTTTTCCGCTTTCGCGAAAGCGTTTACATACTTCACAACATCAGTCACCGTGTCTTTTTTCACCTGATGTCCAGAAACTGGAGATATGGTTTTTCCAATACGTGCATAGAGTAATTTGAGGTAATCATAAATCTCAGTCGACGTTCCTACCGTTGATCTAGGATTTGTAGAATTCACCTTTTGCTCTATAGCAATAGCGGGTGCGATCCCTTTAATATAATCTACTTTTGGCTTGTTTAAACGTCCTAAAAACTGTCTAGCATACGAAGAAAGACTTTCTACATAACGGCGTTGTCCTTCTGCATATAAGGTATCAAAGGCAAGACTGGATTTTCCAGAACCAGAAAGCCCTGTAATTACCACTAGTTTATTACGAGGAATAATGACATCAATATTCTTAAGATTGTGAAGTTTTGCTCCTTTGATAATGATATTATCCTTTGGATTTACAAGCGAAATGTCTTCTGGCATAGTATTTTTTTACATCTAGAAACAAAGATACTACTTCTGTTTCATACGGAAAACACTAGTGTTTTGGTATTTTTTTTAAATAAATCTTAACTTTTTTTTGTAATTGTTGAAATAATACTGTTATATTTACCACAGTTAACACAATAAAAACAAATTTCTGCCTATAGCATATTATTACTTTTTAAAATGATGATTGAAAGGAGATTATCCTTCATAGTTATAACCTACAAAAGTGTGATATGAAAACAGTGTTAATAAACGACGCCCTACTCGTTAGTAATTACATCCAAGGAGATGAAAATTCATTATCGATCTTAATTAAAAGGCATAAGCAACGTATTTATAGTTTTATTTATTCTAAAGTATATGACAGGGATGTATCTGAAGATATTTTTCAAGATACCTTTATTAAAGTCATTAATACACTTAAGCGTGGCCGTTATAATGAAGAGGGTAAATTTCTCCCTTGGGTCATGCGTATCGCTCATAACCTTGTTATTGATCATTTTAGACGTAACAATCGTATGCCTAAGTTTGATAACGATGGAGAGTTTAGTATATTCTCTGTCCTAAGTGATAATTGTTTGAATGCAGAAAAGCAGCTCATCAAGGATCAAGTAGAATGCGACGTAAGGCGCTTGATAGAAGAGCTTCCAGATGATCAAAAAGAAGTACTTTATATGAGGGTATATCAGGAGATGAGCTTTAAGGATATCTCAGAAAAAACAGGTGTGAGTATCAATACAGCATTAGGAAGAATGCGTTACGCACTTATTAACTTACGTAAGGTAATTGACAAGCATAATATTATTTTAACAAATTAATATAATAAGAAAGTAAATTTTGCGTTATTGACATAACTGTAAACCAAAATTACGTATATGTCAAAAATTTACTCAGAACCATCGCCGGGTAAACAACAGGCGGACAATTTGGAACCAAAGTCAGAGACTGTAGCGTTCCTACTTAATTATTCTAAGGCTTTAAGTGTTATACATTATAAAACGATGAGGTTTGAAGCACTCATCAACTAAACTTTGTGAAAAGCCCAATTTCAAGATTGGGCTTTTCTTATTTATGTTTTCAATTATCAAATATAAACAGTCAAATTATTGAATAAAATAATGTGGTTGTTTTTACTAATGGTACTAGAAAATAGTTGTTTAACATGGTCTAGTGACCATAATACCATCTTGACAACGTCCAACTTGACAACCGGGTTCGCATCCAGGTGCCCAGAATGGAGTAGATCCGTCAGAACATTGAGTATTAACTCCGCAAGTCACTCCGGTATCTCCTCCAGGTTCTCCTTCGCCTTCTTCACCTCCAATAATGTTTAGTTGTTGTTGTTTACTTAGTGTTTGAATTCCTTTTACTTTTAAAATACTTTTTAACATGACTTTCAATTTTAATGGTTAAATTTTGATTTGGGTTTAGATATACTGTTGTACATATGTACAATACTTTTATTTAAAAATAATGAATAAAACATTGAAAACAAACTAATTAACATATTTTAGTAGTGTTTTAATATTTATTTTGGCTTTACTAATTATAAGATTTTTTCTCTTAATTCGTTTTTCTTATACTTAATTAAATTTGAATATGACCTTTGTATTGGGTAACATAATTTTAATTT
Organism: Dokdonia sp.; assembly: GCA_047623725.1. Lineage (GTDB taxonomy): Bacteria > Bacteroidota > Bacteroidia > Flavobacteriales > Flavobacteriaceae > Dokdonia. The sequence continues at coordinate 2,797 of JBLHOX010000131.1, forward strand.
TTTCCTCTTCAAACTTTGAAAATGTATTTTTACTCAGTTCTAACACTGCAAGTTTTCTAAGCCTATTTAAATCCTCAGGGAGCTTGGTTAAACTGTATTTTCTTAATTACTAGAATTGCCTCCCGACGCTTGTATAGAATATAGATTTGTTTTATGAGTGAACATATTCATAAAAGTCATACATCTTTTCCCTTTTGTACATGACAAAGATGCAACCTAAACCTTCTTTTGGTGTTACACAATTTTTGCTTTATGTTCTAACATTACATCCAGAAGTGAGAAGGTTTTTATGGGAAGGAAAATTTTGGACGAGTGGTTATTACATGAATATATTAAGTCAGTACGCCAATGGGGAGGTTGTAAAGAAATATGTTCAAGGTCAAGGAAGTAATCAAAAATATCAAGAGATACATAAGTCACAGCTAAAATTGTTTTGATACCTCGTACCCTTGGGTCGAGGTTGTTCATTCCTCGATTCTTGTCTCGGGTGTTTCTTTTTTTGGAGTTTGGAATTTGGAATTTCCTACTTCTAGAATTTTATATCTTATATGCTTACATCGAGATAGATGATTAGGTTGGCAAGATTTAAAGATACATTACTTCTTTTTAGCTCGCTTTTCCATCATTTTTTCATAATCTGCAATCACCGTTTTTCTTCCGATGGTTTTAGTAATGATATCTTTTTCGAGATCCCATCCACGCGCAGGAGAGTATTGACGTCCATACCAGATAATCTGTAAATGCAAATCATTCCATACATGTTCTGGAAATAATCGTTTGGCATCTTTTTCTGTTTGCACCACATTTTTACCATTGGTAAATCCCCAACGGTACATTAGTCTATGGATATGGGTATCTACAGGAAACGCAGGGGTTCCAAAAGCTTGAGATACTACGACGCTTGCTGTTTTATGTCCTACCGCAGGAAACTCTTCTAGCAATGCAATATCATTAGGAACCTCACCATTATACATGTCAATTAGCATATGTGAGAGTCCATGGATTCCTTTTGCTTTCATAGGAGAAAGACCAACGGGTTTTATAATTTCTCTGATCTCTTCTACCGTTAGTTTTATCATATCATACGGATTATCAGCTATTTCAAATAACAAAGGCGTGATAAGGTTGACACGTACATCGGTGCTTTGTGCACTCATTAATACAGCAATTAATAGGGTATAAGGGTCTTTATGATCTAACGGAATAGGAATTTGAGGATATAATTCTTTTAACGTATCTATAACGAAATCAACTTTTTCTTGTTTCCTCATTTTGTTTATCTTAGCGTAGTAATTAATTAAACAAAACATATCGTGTGTTTTGTCTTATGTTTTTTATGATAAATACGCACTTTTTATAAGAGGCGTATTTAGAAATATAAAAGTCAAACCATATTTAAAACGAAGATAATGAATACACTTAAAGTAGGTGATAAAGTACCAGATTTTACAACCACAGATCAAGATGGAAATGCAGTTTCTCTTTCTGATTTTGCAGGAAAAAAACTAATCGTTTTCTTTTATCCCAAAGCGTCTACACCAGGCTGTACTGCCGAGGCTTGTAACCTTAGGGATAATTACAAAGCATTACAGGACCAAGGATATAGTCTTTTAGGCGTGAGTGCAGACTCAGAGAAGCGTCAGAAAAATTTTGCAACAAAATATGAATTCCCATTTCAATTACTAGCCGATGAAGATCACAGTGTGATTAATGCGTTTGGTGTATGGGGATTAAAGAAATTTATGGGAAAAGAATATGATGGAATTCATCGTAAAACCTTTAAAATAGATGAGCAAGGTATTGTCACAGAAGTGATTGATAAGGTGAAAACCAAAGATCACGCAGCGCAGTTGCTGTAATTTCCTTATGAAATAATAGTAGCTTCTTTGCGAATTTTTTGCTTAAAATAATCTAAGATTAGCCTCTGCTCTTTCTCATTTAGTGAAAGACGTAAGAGGCTTATTTCTTTATCAGATATCGTATTAATTAAAATTTTTTTATCAGAAATTTCAATAGCTTCAATTTTAGAAATGTTAATAGCGTCTCTCTTCTTATCAACATGATATAATAGTATCTGATCTTTTAAGGAAAAATAAGCACTTGGGATTTTACCGTATAGAAAACCCCAAAGATGTATCATTAATAATCCAATGATATAATACATGCCAAAGGGACCAAAATAATCACTGTCATAGTAAATAAGGAATCCTAAAAGAGCGAGTAATACAATAAGTCCTATGATAGGTTGTATTCTAAAAGAAGTGTCATCTTTGGTTGTGAAGTGTAGCTTATGAGGTCTACTCCCTTCTAAGTATTGTATTTTTTCATAGGTATTGTACAATGCTGTTATTAGGTATAATGAAAATAAACTAGTAATAAATATCTCGTTTTCTTTCCAAAAAAAACCACCTATAAAAATGAATCCTATAAGGATTGAATTCCAATGTTTATAAAAGAATGAATATAGTGTGGTTGTATTCATTTAATATGTTACACCTTCATAACCAAATTGTTCACGAGACTTTATCATCTCAGCGATCCCTTCTGGTAGTAAATCTTCCCAACCTTCTTCACCATCATGGATCATACGTAATACTTCTCTAGAGAAAATACCAGAGATGGTAGGATCAAAGTTTTCGATGTCAACTACTTTACCATTGTATTTAAAGAACTTATAAAGTTCTTTCATACGTGGGTGTACTTTCAAGTTTTCACTGGTCGTTAACTCACCTGTTTTAGGATCTTTCATTGGGTATAGGTATACCTTTAAATCCTTAAAGAAAAGTTTTCCAAAGGCTTCCAGAATCCCTCCGCTTAAATGGCGATAATAGCCAGCATCAAAGACATCAATAAGATTATTAACACCCATGACAAGTCCCATGCGTTCCTTCGTATAGTTTGAGAAGTACTCTACTAATTTATAGTATTCTTTAAAGTTAGAAATCATCACCGTTTGTCCTAATGAACATAACAGTCGTGCTCTAGCCATAAAATCTTCTTCATCAATTTCGCCTTCTGCACGTAGGTTAGAGAGCGTAATCTCAAAGATGACTTCTGTTTTCTTTTCGTCAACGCGATTGGCTTCTAAGAACATGGCGAGAGATTTCTCATACATATCCATATTAACCTTTGTTACAGGTCTAAAACTACCACGTAGCGCGAGTACGTTTTTCTTATACAGAATAGCAGCGGGTAAGATATTATTACCACTAGGGTCAAACATCACGGCTTCTGTCATTCCGTTTTTAACAAGTTGTAAACTCATTAAACGATTATCTACACCGTCAAATTGAGGTCCAGAAAAATTAATGGTATCTATTTCTATTTGATCTCTGTCTATATGATCGTATAGGTATTTTAATAAATGCTTAGGATTGTCATGCTTATAAAAAGCACCATATATCAAGTTAACACCCAAGGTTCCTAAGGTAAGTTGTTGCAGTCTTGCATCATTTTCGTGAAAACGAACGTGTAATATAATTTCATTAAAATCACCTTCTGGTGTGATCTGAAATTTAATACCTACCCAACCATGTCCTTTAAATTTCTTAGCAAAATCTATCGTAGCTACTGTATTTGCGTACGAAAAGAAGATTTTATTAGGTTCTTTATACCGAGAGATACGATCTTCAATGAGTTTCATCTCATGCGTCAGCATCTTTTTAAGACGTTTTTCAGTCACATAACGCCCGTCATCTTCTATTCCATAGATAGCATCACTAAAATCTTTGTCATAGGCACTCATTGCTTTTGCAATCGTACCACTAGCGCCACCAGCTCTAAAGAAGTGGCGAACAGTTTCTTGTCCTGCACCTATCTCTGCGAAGGTTCCGTAAATATTGTCGTTAAGATTTACTCTTAATACTTTGTTCTTTATCGAAGGGACTTTTTCAAATTCCTTATCTCCAAGAATTGTAATGGCCATAGTCTGTTTTTTGCCTTTTAGTAGGGTTCTTCAAATATACTAAATAGCTACAGCAAGCAAAAAAAATAGCTGTATTTTTGTAGTATAATTTTATACAATATTCACTTGTAATATTTCACGCATTTGACCATTACATTTTTAGGTACCGGAACATCTCAAGGAATCCCTGTAATAGGAAGCAATCATCCTGTCTGTTTAAGTGATGATCCTAGAGATAATCGCCTACGAGTATCGGTGCTTATAGAATGGGGAGATTATCATTATGTCATAGATTGCGGCCCTGATTTTAGGATGCAAATGCTTAGTACGCTTTCGCGAAAGCGCACTCCTTCTGGAGACCTCGTTCCTTTGAATGGTATTTTATTTACTCATGAACACGCAGATCACGTAGCAGGACTGGATGATATACGTCCTTTTGTTTTTAAACAAGGAGATGTGCCAATTTATGCGCACACGCGTGTACTCAAGATATTGAAAGAACGATTTGAGTATATTTTTGCCACCGAAAATAGATATCCAGGAGCGCCTAAAGTGAGCGCGTATGAGGTGATAAATGGGCAATCGATACCTTTAGGAGGTGTCGATGTGATTCCGATAGAAGGATATCACGGCAATTTGCAGGTATTTGGCTATCGCTTTGATCGTCTTGCATACCTCACGGATATTAAAACCATCGCTCCCGAAGAAATAGAAAAATTACAAGGCCTCGATATACTTGTGATTAATGCATTGCGTTATGAAGAACATCATACACATCTTAATGTATCTGAAGCTTTAGCCCTTATTGAAAAAATTAAACCAAAACGAACGTATTTCACACATATAAGCCATCGTATGGGATTTCATGCCGAAGTAGAAGCACAGCTTCCTGATCATGTACATCTTGGGTACGATGGATTAACCTTAACGACGACCGATGAAACGTAATATCTTCTTATACCTCTTTTTATTTGCTACTCTGTGGATTGTATACCAATATGTACACAATAAAAGGTTTTATGAAAGTCAGCAGCAAAAAATGACTACCCTAGAGACCAAACATCAAAAAGCTGTCGATAGTATAGATGTCTTACAACAACGTCTTGGAGAAACCGAATACTTTGGATTACGTAGTAATGCAAATGCGTATGAATATTATGAAGATAGTCCTCAGGAGATTTCAGATATCATACAACAGGTAACTGATGGTATTATAGGAAAGAATACGCTAGAAGGAAATGCATTTATTCCTTATGTAGGAGATGAACGTGCGTATCAAGTCAATCAGATTCATCTTTTAAATCACCGATGGCTCATCGCAGACTTCTCCGATGGCAACACATGGGGTGAACT
>JBLHOX010000132.1:0-8030 GCA_047623725.1 Dokdonia sp.
ACAAAAATCATGATTGGCAGCAGCAATGGCTTCAGCGACTTCTGGTAACAACAAACATTGTACACAATCATACACCGTGGTCTTTAAGAAGTTGTCATCTGTAGCATATTTTACATCATACGCATAGGTACCGCCATAAATTTCGATATTTACAAGAGGTGATTCTTGCCCATTACTTGTATATCCAAATAGCAAAATGCCTATTAAAAAATGATACATATTCATGCCGTTAATGTACAAAAAATGATAAAGAGGTGGTATACGCTTTCGCGAAAGCGTAAAATTGCCTAATCTTGCCTATCATGATCGCACTTCCTACAATTAAAACACAACGTATCGCTGTGAAGCTTAAATCGAATGCTGAAAAACTTGTAAAACAAGGACATCCTTGGGTTTTTGAAGATAGTATAGTGAAACAAAATAAGGAAGGAAAAGCAGGCGATATAGCCATCTTATTTGACCAACGCAAAGATAAAGTCTTTGCTGTAGGTTTATACGATCCAGATTCTCCTATTCGTATTAAAATGATTAGTGATGTTCCTGCAACTCCTGACGCTGTATTTTTTAAAGAAAAGATTCGCATAGCTTTTTCAAAACGAGCCAAATTATTAAAAACAGATACGGATAGTTACCGTTTTATTTTTGGAGAAAATGATGGTTTCCCTGGTCTTATCGTAGATATCTATAAAGATGTTCTCGTTGTTAAGTTTTATACAGGTATTTGGTTTCCTTATCTGGAAATGATTCTACCAGAACTAGTTAACGTGTCTAAGGCAGATACAGTCGTTGTTAGATTGAGCCGTAATTTGCAGAAATCGAATGCACATAGTTTTAAAGATGGGCAGGTGATTCATGGCGAATTATCTTCTGAGATTATTTATTTTAGAGAACATGGTATCCGATTTTCGGCAAATGTGATTCATGGTCATAAAACAGGTTATTTTCTTGATCATCGAGATAATAGAAAACGAGTAGGAGCATTGTCCAAAGGGAAGAAAGTGCTTGATGTATTTAGTTATGCAGGCGGGTTTTCGGTACACGCACTTGCTGGTGGCGCTCATGAAGTATTGAGTTTGGATATAAGCGCACAGGCATTAGAAGTAGCACTTCAAAATGGTAAATTGAATCCTAGTAAAGGCAAACATACGACAATGGCTATAGACGCTTTTGTAGGCTTACAACAACTTATAGACGATCGTAAGAAGTTTGATATTGTGGTGATTGATCCTCCTAGTTTTGCAAAAAGTGCTAGAGAGATAGAAAGCGCAAAGCATAGTTATCATAGATTAGCCGTTTTAGGAGCACAATTAGTTGCTAAGAAAGGAATCTTGGTTTTGGCTTCTTGTTCTTCTAGAATTACAGCACAACAGTTTTTTGATATTTCTGAACAGGGAATTACAAAAAGTAAACGCTCATATCAACTCATAGAAAAAACATTTCACGACAGTGATCACCCCATAGGTTTTCCAGAAGGAGCTTATCTCAAATGTGGTTATTATCGTTTAGATTTATAATTTAGTATCTTTTTATACATGAAAAAGCACATATCTTACTTCATTATACTCCTATGCATTTGCGTAGGTTGTACTCCTGAAAAAGTAGAAGTTTTGGTTCCTATTACTGAGCGTTCACTTATTCCGTATCCTAATGAGATAGCTACTTTTGAACAAGGGTTTCTTATTGATGAGAACACTGTTGTTTATGCAGGTACTGGTCTAGATAGTCAAGCGATAGCGCAACAATTTTCAGATCGTTTTAAGAAGACTAGCGGGATGTCATTAGTCACTAAAGAGGAAAGTAAACTAGCGACAAATAGTATTCATTTTGTGTTAGATTCTAGTGCTAGTGAGATTTCTAATGATGAAGGATATGTACTTAAGACGTCTAAAGATCGTATGATCATAAGAGCGAGAGCGATGTCTGGTTTGTATATGGGGTTGCAAACATTATTTCAATTATTACCAGATGAAATCGAATCTGATACAGTCAACTTAAATGTCGTATGGGCTGTTCCTGGAGTAACCATCAATGATGCACCTCAGTATGCGTATAGAGGCGCCATGCTAGATGTAGCAAGACATTTTTTTTCTGTACAGGATGTAAAACGATATATAGATTTAATTGCTAGGTATAAGATTAATAAACTGCATATACACCTTACGGATGATCAAGGATGGCGTATAGAGATTAAGTCTTGGCCAAAACTTACTGAAATAGGAGGGACGAGCGCTGTAGGAGGAGATCAAGGAGGATTTTATACGCAGGCACAATTTACAGACATTGTTGCCTATGCAAAACTACATCACATCACCGTTATTCCAGAAATTGATATGCCAGGCCATACAAATGCGGCATTGGCTTCTTATCCAGAATTAAATTGTGATGGGAAAGCAAGATCTTTATATACAGGAATGAGAGTAGGTTTTAGTACACTTTGTGTAGATAAAGAGCTTACGTATACATTTTTAGATGATGTTATTAGAGAATTAGCATCACTTACTGATGGTGATTATATTCATTTAGGAGGAGATGAATCTCATGTGACTTCTAAAGAAGACTACAATCTATTTTTGACCAAAGCACAGGCTATTGTCAAGAAATATGGTAAAAATGTAATGGGATGGGAAGATATTCAAAGTGCTGGTATTTCTGACGAAACGATTATCCAACATTGGACTAATAGTAAGATTGCAACATTAGGTGCTAAACAAGGTGCTTCTGTTGTATTATCACCAGCTTCAACTACATATCTTGATATGAAGTATACAAAAGGTACTAAAATAGGGCTTACTTGGGCTGGAGTAACACCTATTGATAGTGCTTATATCTGGAATCCTCAAACGCTACTCAAGGACGTGCCAGCTTCTCAAATAATAGGCATAGAATCTCCTTTGTGGTCAGAAACCGTCGTAGATATAGACGCTATTGAGTATTTGGCTTTTCCTAGACTTATAGGACATGCAGAGCTTGGTTGGACTCAAGAACAAAATAGAAGTTGGGAATCGTACTTAAAACGACTTAAAAACCATCAGAAACGTTTAAAGATTAGAAAAGTAAATTATTATCCATCTCCACTTTTGGAATAACGATGTAGCCTTAATCTAAAGATAGTACCCATTTAATAGCACTTTCTAATGAATAAAAATTGCGAATTTTATGACGGAATTTCTTCTTTTCAAGCATAAAATTTATGATGCCACTTTTGTTATACGTTACAATGGCTAATGCTTTCAATTGAAATCCTTTATTATAAAACTTCTCCCAATCTTCATGCTTAATATCATAGGTGTTTTGTCTATTAGATATTAATGAGAGGTTTGTATTTTGTCCATAATGACCTATTGCTATATCAATAAGTTCTTGTGCTCTTTCTAAGGTTATATATTCTCCTTCATGTACTTGCGATATAATAAAGTCTTTATAAAAATAAAATGTACCGCATTTTAGAATATACGTTTGCTCAAAATGAGGAAACTCTTTATAATTAAATACTTTCATATAAGAAAAATACAATTAGTTGTGTCTTACACACTGTATTGTAAAGTACAATACTTCAATATAGATTAACTACATTCTTATGTAGTTAAAATACATAGTTTTATAAAGATAAACTGCAATAGATTTTTTTAAGAAATGAATATTAACAAACTAATGAATTATTCTTAATAGTAGGTTGATATTTGCTCACCCAATCGGTAGCGTCATATAAGTTTTCGAATGTCTTGATCTTTGATTTGAAAAATATTTTTTCCATCATCACATTTATCAATCCACTTTTTTGAGTATGTTACAACGGCAAAAGCTCTAAGTGAATGTCTCGATTTAAAAAACTTTAACCAATCTTGCGCTTCTATGGAGTAAGAGTTTACTCTATTAGAAATATAAGATATTTTAGAACCACTACCATAATGGTTTAAAGCTAATTCAATAATATCTTGTGCTGCTTCCCAATTAAAATGAACGCCTTCATTGATCTCAGAGATAATGAAATCGTCAAAAAAAGTAAAATACCCCTGTAGATAAGATATATACGTCTTGTAATTCGTATTTTAATTTTGATTGTGCGACTAACATAGTATAAATCTAAAGATGTTATTTATTAGACTCATGTAAAATACTTTTTTTTAAAACACAAACGACAAAAAGCATTATATAATCGATGAAATACACAAGCTGAAATTGATTTATTGACATCCACTACTAAAACCTGTCGCATCAAAAGATGCTTCTACAACACCAGTTCTTGTGTTTGATATCGCTTGTATCACAAGATTATTCATGCCACTCCCATCACGTTTTGGACTACAATATTCAAATAGATAGAAACTATTTGCTTGATTTGCAACATTGTTTGATACTTGATTAAATACGGTTTCTAATTCAGAACTATCCGTAGCAAAAACACTTCCAGCGGTACCAATTAGAGAAAGTGTACTTTCATCGATCTCATCACCAAGTCCGATAGTAAAAAATGAAATATTTTCACTAGCATTATTTACTGCAGTAAGCGCTTCTTGCTCGGTAAAACGAGCAGCTTGATCGGTCCCATCTGTAAAAATCACAATAGAAGCGGCTCCAAAAACATCTTGAGCCTCTGCGTTTGCGATGAGGCCTTCTGCCACCTGTGTAGATTTTATAACAGCTCCATACAAATCTGTAGAAGGATCATTACTTATGTCTGTCGTGATACTATTAATAGCATCCTGTAATACCGTAGCACTAGAAGTAGGGGACTGTAACTCGTGTAGCTCATCTTCACCATCAAACCAATAAATACCCATTTGAAAAGAATTAGTAGGAATTGCAGGAACTACATTAGTAATAAAACTAATAGAAGCATCTTTCAACTCTTGTAAACTTGAGCTCAATACACTATTACTTAAATCTAAAACAAGAATGGTATTATTTATAAATATCTGTGAGTTAGGCGATATCTCAGCAGAAGACTCAGAACTTGAGATTTCATTAAAACATGCATCATTACGCCCTTGTTCAAAAATTCTAAAATCAGATGGATTCAATCCTGGTACTCCTTGTCCATCTATATCTGTCACTCTAAAAAAGACAGAAACTTTTGACGGAAGTGTCGTAAAGGCATCTTCTATAGTAAGGTTTAATTCTTGGACTCCTAGATTAAGACATTCTATACCACCCGTCGAGTTTCCATCATCATCACGTGTACTGCACGCAGTGGTCATAAAAAGGAGGAATGCTAAAAAATAAAAAATGTTGATTTTCATAAATGATCGATTTGATTGACGCTACCATAACGGTCATCATTCCATATTTATTTTAATCACGATATGTTAAGACACCTATAATTTTACGACCTAAGCAAAAGATCATACGCATTTATACTTAATTTGGTATAAAAATTGTTAATGGATATGTTAAGTCAATCTATTATTAATATGCATTTATTATCTTTACTAACTAAATAGTTATTTTGAAAACTACACAGACTATATCTATTTTACAAACCGCTCTATGCTGCCTAGTGTTCTTATGTTCTACTATGGTTTATGCACAGGTAGACGCACCTCGTAAATCCATCAAGATCGATGGTAAACAACAAAATGAAGCTCCAAAACCAATTTCAGTTTCTCCAGAAAATGCCTCTTCTAGTATTTCATCAAGTACCGTATCTGTAAAAAGCAAAGTACGTTTAGGAAAACCAGAAAGTGGCACCAAAAAGCGTGAAGTACGATTTATGGAAGGTGATGTATTTGCTAAAAAAGATAATACAGCACTAGAGAAAAAACTCAATAATGACATAAATCCAACCAAAGATGCAGGGCTTAAACCTGAATTTTATAAGGATCAATTTTTTGGGGAGTTTAATAGTGGTTCTAAGTTTGTACGTTTCTTATATAGAGATCATCAGTATGTAGATGGAGATAGAGTAAGTGTTGCTGTAAATGATACCATTATTCATCCTAATGTGCATCTTGCTGGTGAATTCCGAGGATTTTATATAGATCTTAAAAAAGGTTTCAATAAGATAGATATCGTTGCTTTAAATCAAGGGACTTCAGGGCCTAATACGGCACAATTTGTCATGTATGACGATAATAAACAGGTGATTTCTTCAAATATCTGGAATCTTGCTACGGGTGTAAAAGCATCCGTTATTATAGTAAAAGACGAATAGCTTGTTCTTTTTTAAACGCTTTCGCACTTCGACAAGCTCTGTATAAACTTCTACGTTGTTATACTCCTTGAAAGCGTACCTATCCTATTATAGATACGTTTTTTACTCGGACTATTTTTTTAAATAACTCTTCCTAGTCTTTTGGCTTCAGCATCTTTTTTTGCACCATACATCATTCCGAATACCATCCCAACACCAGCTCCTATAGACAACCCAATACTTATTCCTAAAACTGGATTAATGGCAGTTCCAATTGACAATCCAAGTCCTGCTCCAATACTCATTCCATAAACCATTCCTAGTTCTGTATAATATTTTTCAGGAGTGAAAGAAAACTCATTTTTCAGAAATGTTTTAAATTCAGAAAGTTTTTGTTTGTAAATTTTTTTTCTGTTTTCCGAAGCCGCTTTTAAATTCAAGGAAGAAAGTTTTTCCTGTATTAATTCTGACTGATTTTCAGTTAAATCTTTATTTTTTAAAGACGATAATGTCCGAATAAAACAATTATAAACTTTCTTCTCAGTTTTTTTCTCAGTTTGAGATCGTAAGGTATTTAATAACTCAGTCGTCTTGTCTATGTTCATACTATATAGGTCGTTATAAAAAAATATTTGTTACAATAGTGTCATGTGCCAGACTTCAGTTGGCTATAACATACTTTATAGAAGACTTTGATAGGAAGAAACGATCCCTATCCACTCAAATAGTACTATTCATTTGAGATATAAAGACCTGTACTTGGCAATTCAAATAATTCTAATTCAAAATAAGAAATAGAAGCCAAAAAGTGATCAAATATATCTGCCATGATATACTCATAGTTTTGCCATCTTTTGTCACTACTAAAACAATATATTTCTATAGGTACACCTTGAGAAGTAGGAGCTAACTGCCTTGCCATAATCATCATATTCTTATTTACAGCTGAGTGATGTGAGATATAGGTTTCCATATATTTCCTAAAAACACCAATGTTTGTGAGGTTACGACCATTGACTGGAATCTCTCTAGAAGTTCCTAATTTGGCATTTGAAGTATCAATTTTTTCTTGACGATCTGTGAGATATGAAGTAATTAACTTGATTTGTTTGAGTTTTTCTATATCCTCGGGTTGTAAGAACTTTATAGTGTCTTGTTTAATATACAACGCTCTTTTAATACGTCTCCCACCAGAATCATTCATACCACGCCAGTTCTTAAAACTATCAGAGATCAATGCATAGGTAGGTATTGTTGTGATGGTTTTATCAAAATTTTGCACTTTTACAGTAGCGAGATTAATCTCTATCACATCTCCATCGGCACCATATTTCTCAAAGGTAATCCAGTCACCTATACGTACAATATCATTTGTAGCAACTTGTATACTTGCTACAAATCCTAAGATGGTGTCTCTAAATACTAAGATGATCACTGCAGAGATAGTACCTAAACCAGCTAAGAATTTCCATAAATCAATATCTGCGATTACGGCAAGTGCTAGAAAAACCCCCACAAACCAAGCAAAGATCATAAAAACCTGAATGTAGCTATCTATAGGTTTGTCTTGTAGTTTTGGTTTGGTTTTAAAATAACTTTTTAATGAATTTAGTAAGGCACGTGCGATACGTAATACGAGTATAATGGCTAATAATTGTAAGAATATAATGGCTGCTTTTCTTACCTCTGGAAAATCCTGAAATATATAAGGAATCGTCCAATAGGCAATCATAAAAGGAATTAAATGGCCTACTCGTCTAGGGACTCTATTCTCTATAAACAAATCATCAAGTTTGGTTTTGGAGGCTACAGCAATGCTGTTAGATACTTTACGTAAAATTTTTCTAGAGAAAAAATCTACAATTAATAGTGCAATTATAAGTAAGATGCATAATACGAC
>JBLHOX010000133.1:0-8011 GCA_047623725.1 Dokdonia sp.
ATGGACGTCTCTACAGTATCTCGTGTAGCAAATAGCAAGTATGTAGATACGCCTTATGGAACAAAATTGATCAAAGAATTTTTTAGTGAGAGTATGACCAACGATCAAGGTGAAGAAGTCTCTACACGGGAGATTAAAAAAATTCTAGAAACCGTTATTCAGGAAGAAGACAAGAGAAAACCTCTTACCGATGATAAATTAGCAGGTATTTTAAAAGAAAAAGGATATCCTATCGCAAGGCGAACCGTAGCAAAATATAGAGAACAATTAGACCTTCCTGTCGCAAGACTCCGTAAACAAATCTAATGAAGTACATCATACGAAGTTTGTCCTATATTTTCCATCCGCTATTGATGCCCATAGCTGGAGTATTATTATATTTCCAAATTTCTCCGCGATTTTTCAACAACTCTTTTCTTTTTTCTAAGTTGTTTGCAACCTCCATCATGACAGTGATCATACCCATTTTAAGCTATTATATGCTTAAAAACCTAAACGTAGTCACAGAAATACATTTAAAAGATGTAAAAGAACGTCGATATCCTTTATTAATGCAACTCCTTTTTACATTTTTATTAATCAATATTGTCTTTAAAGGATATGAGATACCTGAACTTTATTTTTTCTTTGTAGGTATTTTAGCGTCAAGTTTGGCAGCGCTTATACTCGTCTTTGCAAAATTCAAGACCAGTCTTCATATGGTAGGTGTTTCAGGCTTACTCACTTTTATTATAGGATTGAGTATTCATTTTAATCAAAATTTACTTCTACTCATTGCACTACTAATTATAGGTTGTGGTGGTACCGCAACATCTAGGTTAGATGCAAAAGCACATACGTATATAGAATTAATTATAGGTTTTTTTGTTGGTGCACTGCCTCAACTTATGTCGTTTAAATATTGGCTATAAGGCAAACACTAGCGCAAAACACTAGTATTACAAGAAATAAAACTGAAGACCTAATCGGACAACTTGTAAGTTTACATTTTGTCCATTTATAATAGCGTCATCATTAAATAGTGTATTTATTCCATAATACGCTTGAAAATTAAAAGCTCCATAACCAAAAGCAAAAGTCAATCCGTATTGTAGTTTATTTAATTCGGGCACATCGGTTTGAGTAACTTCGACACCTTCACTTATAAATGTAGACTTAAATCTAAAAATATATCCAAACTGAACACCAGTATGAATACGCCAAAAGGCATATTTTGTAGGGGTAGATGTTCTCCATCTATACTGTATAGGAAACTCTAATGTGTAAAAAGAAAATCGATTTTTGTCTACATCTATATCTTCAGAGATTTCAGCAAACATAGTTGTATCTCCATCTGCTTCTTCTGCTATAAGAAGATCTTGATTAAAAGTATCTACAGACACTCCTAGACCAACTCCAAACGCTTTATTACGACGTTTATTGATGGGCATATCCCTAATAAAACCCAATTGCATACTACCACTAAGCCCGTTTTGAGAGACTCCGTCTGGTTTATTGGATAATAAATTAAATGTAACTCCAATATATACTTGATCTTCTCTATACAAAGAATCAATTACAGAATATTCTTTTATATCATCTTGACTCAAAACTGTCTGACCACATAATAAAAGGATTAGTATATAAAAAGAAATATATCTCACAGAACTTGATTTATAACAAAGATACAAGAAATGAGTGCGATGTAAAGACATAAAAAAACGCCTTGGTGTACCCAAGGCGTTTTTTTACTAATTATAAATTTTAATTTTATTCGACGGCACTATTAGGTGTCGTAATAAATATGATTTTAGGCAAATTTGCTTGACGCAATTCTTGCTTTACATCATATACTAATCCTGCTTCTGCGTTCTTATCAATTTTCAATGCTACAATAGCAGAACTTTGTAAACCTTCTCTAAGGTTTAGTACCTCCTGCAATACAGCAGATTTCACTTCACTCACATCTACAATGCGATCTCCTATTTGAACAATATCTACTTTACTTTTACCAGTATAACCTTCTCCAGGTTTTCCTATGTATATAAAAACTGTTCGTTGTTTATCTAGCTTTTCTATCTGATCTGCAGGCGGTAATTGATTTAAAACCTTAAGATCATTTTTCCTAAGTACAGTAGCTACCATAAAGAAAAACAGTAACATGAATACAATATCTGGTAAAGATGCCGTATTTACAGGTGGAAGTTCTCCTCCTTTTTTCTTATTAAACTTTGACATAGTATTAATTACTTTTAGGTTCTGCTTCAGACAATTTAAAAGGTATTAGTTTTCTAATTTCTTTTAACTTATCATTTGCTTTCTGTTCATTACCATCATAGTTCCCAGCAGCTATCGCCGCCTTAACTTCTGTATACTTCCATCCATAAAGTCTTTGTGACTCTCTATCTCTAAGCGTATTATAGGCTGCCCCTAATTCATTTTGGACAGCTATATATGTAGTGTAGCTTGTTTTTCTTGCACTACTCATAGAGATAATAGCCTTATCTGGATTGTCAGATGAACTTCGACTTCGAGCTCCTTGACAAAAGTCACAATACCCTTCTTGTCCAGAAGGAATTCCACCATTGTCTAAGAAATCTACAGCCGCTTGTCGTAAATCTTTCAATTGCATTGGCTCCTCTTCTACTAGAAGATCATTATTACCATTAACCAATACAACAAACAAATTCTTTTGTTTAATAATTGGAGGTATGATCTCTTCATCAAGAGGTGGAGGCAATTGCCTTACTAATCCTTTATCCTTGTCTATAGTTGTAGTAACTAAGAAGAAAATAAGAAGCAAGAACGCAATATCTGCCATAGATCCTGCATTAATTTCGGGTGCTGAGCGTTTTGCCATAATACGTTATTTTACAAGTTTCTTTGCTCCAGAGAACAACATTAAACCAATGGCCACTGATGCCAAAATATAGAACGCGTTTATACCAGCTCCAACCCATCTAGCTCCATTTGCAGACAATATTTTATTGTCTTTCATTTCTGTTTCAACTCCGCTAGCCATAAGGTATGATATAGCAATGACTAGTAAAAATGCTCCAACACCTATTAATGTATTTTTTGCATTGCCACCACTCGCAAGTCCTTTAAGAACAAATATTACGACTAATACGAGGATTAAAGCAAGTACTATGTATGCAATTATCATCAAATAACTGATACTTGCTGGTACTTCCATAGCGTTTATACTGCCTACAGCTTTCAGTTCTTCCTGAAGTCCTTCGCTATCGAGTGTAGCAACTACTCCTGCAATTACAAGAGCTACTACCCCAAGGATACCGACTACTATTTTTAATATTTTATGTAAACCCATAATTTTTTAAAGTGTTTTAGGTGTTACTATTATTTTCTATGCTTCACTAACATATCGATAAGAGTGATTGAAGAATCCTCCATATCGTTTACGATACTATCGATTTTTGCAATAATGTAATTATAGAAAATTTGAAGTATAATAGCGACAACAAGTCCAAATACCGTTGTAAGAAGTGCTACTTTAATACCTCCTGCTACAAGAGCCGGGTTCATATCTCCTGCTGCTTCAATTTTATCAAATGCTTGAATCATACCGATTACCGTTCCCATGAAACCAAGCATTGGTGCCAATGCGATAAATAATGAGATCCAAGAAACATTTTTCTCTAATTGCCCCATTTGTACACCTCCGTAAGACACTACAGCCTTTTCTGCTGCTTCAACTCCTTCACCTACACGGTCAAGCCCTTGATAATAAATAGACGCTACGGGTCCTTTTGTATTACGACATACTTCTTTTGCAGCTTCAACTCCACCGCTATTTAATGCATCTTCTACATTTTGTGCTAGTTTCTTACTATTAGTAGAAGCTAAGTTCAAATATATAATTCTTTCTATTGCGATTGCTAAACCTAAGATAAGACATAAAAGAACAATCCCCATAAACCCAGGCCCTCCTTCTATAAAACGTTTCTTTAAATCTTGTGTAAAAGATAGTTCTTCTTCTACTGCATCTTCTTGAAATGTTGCTCCTGAATCAACATTAGCAATTATTTGCTGTACTTGAACTGGAAGAGTTGTTTGCGCATTGCTGGCCTTTGTTGTAAAAGTACCCAAAGCTACAACAGCTGCGATTGCCATAATAGAGAATAATTTTTTCATTGCTCTTGATCTTAAATTTAAATTAGTAAAGGGTTAAATATAGTAATTAATTAGATTAATTCTGAAAAAAATACCAGATAGAAACTGTTTAAGCAATCATAGTAGTCACATCTTATAGACTATACGTCCTTACTTAGAATGTAATAGCTCATTTTGAGTGTCAAAAAAAGTACAGAAATTGTTTCTATTTGTATGAACATAAATAAAGAATACTAAAATCTTTATTAAGCAGAGAGGAAGGGATTCGAACCCTCGATACGTTGCCGTATACACGCTTTCCAAGCGTGCGCCTTAAGCCACTCGGCCACCTCTCTAAAATATTTATATTATGTACGTCTCTACGTTACTCATGAGACAATACGATTTCCTTTTTCATAAGGAGTGCCAAATAACAAAAAAAAACTGACCTGTTAAAAGGATATGTATTAAAATTATGTAAGTTCTCCTCTTAATGGAGTTTCATATACAGATTTAAAGACTTTAGGCCCTAATTCTTGCCCTAATAAGTACATCATTTTTGTAATAGCCGCCTCAGAAGTAATATCTCCACCACTAATAACACCGATCTTCTTAAGGGCAACACTTGTCTCATAATTACCCATTTGCACACCGCCACCTATACATTGCGTAACGTTAACAACAGGAATGCCTTTTTTAATAGTAGTTTTTAAGGCGTCTATAAACCACATTTCTGTAGTTGTATTACCGGTACCATACGTCTCTAAAACCACCCCTTTCACATCTGTAATAGCTAACATTCCTAAAACCAAACTCTTGGGAATACCAGGATACATTTTTAAAAGCAATACCTCAGTAACAAGATTACAATGTACTTTAAAAGGCTTTTTACTGGGTTTAAAAAGCAATTCTTGATTTATTAGAAGGTGGACTCCAGAAGTAATTAACGGTGGATAATTTGGTGAATCAAACGCTTGAAAATGTTCAGCACTTACTTTTGTAGTACGATTTGCCCGATACAGTTTATATTCAAAATAAAGACACACTTCTTGTACAACCGGTCTATTTTGTTTTTGCAAAGCTGCTATTTGTATGGCCGTAATTAAATTTTCTTTTGCATCTGTTCTTAAATCTCCTATAGGTAATTGAGATCCTGTAAAAACGACAGGTTTATTTAAGTTCTCTAACATAAAACTAACCGCAGAAGCCGTATAGCTCATCGTATCACTACCATGTAAAACGACAAACCCTTGATAATCATCATAATTTGAAGCGATCAGAGAACAGAGTTCATTCCAATAATCAGGATTCATATTTGATGAGTCAATAGGAGTTTCAAATGATGAGGTGCTGATATCACAATCTAGTAACCGAAGCTCAGGAATATTTTGTAATAATTGATCAAAATCAAAAGCCTTTAAAGCTCCTGTTTCATAATCTTTAATCATACCTATAGTACCTCCTGTATATATTAAAAGTATACTAGGCTTTACACTCATAACTTAGATGTATTAATAACAGGGTTTGCATACATTAATAAAAAGCTGTCTATCTCTAATTGACTTTCCTTATTAACCCGCCGCTCTAGACGTCTCTCAAAATGACGCAACTCTTTATCATCATAATGAGATGCATATCGTTTTGTATTATGATACAAATCATAAGCAATGTAATTAGAAGGCCATAATTTATAATGACGATGTATACTCTTATCTATCTCAGATGCTAATCTTTTTAATTTATCATTATCGCTTTGCTCTTCATTTTCTATTTGATCATAAATAGAAAAATCAAGAGGAGCTGCTTCTATATGAATACGTTTTTTAAACCCTAATGCTCCTTTAAGAATACTATTAAAATCTTCGTTACTTGTCTTGATATAAGGCACATTCTCTTGCTTTGCTACAATTTCGGGAACTTTTAAAATATCTGTAGGATCATACTCATAAGAGATAGCAACAGGAACAAGATTTAACTCCTTTATATATTGCAACAACGGCGTCTTCCCTCGAGCCATAGTAATCATCTTGAGTACACCTTGTTGTGTAAGATCATTACCATCTTTTGTACGGCCTTCGCGTTGTGCTGTCCATACAGATCTTCCTTCTGACAATAAAAACCTCATATACTCTGACAAGAGCTTTGAGCTTTTTAACAATTCTCTTGGAGACTGACTACGCAATACTAAAAAATTTCTATTAAGCTTAGACAAAGCCATTAAGAAATCTTTCTGAACCAGATTATCTCCTATCGCAGAAGCTGTTGTAATAAGTCCATTATCTATTAAACCTACATTAAGCAATGACGTATCTAATACGATGTCTCGATGATTTGATATATAGAAATAAGGTTTATTGGGAGTTAATACTTCAAAACCAGCTGTCGTAAATCCTTCGGAGCTTTTGGCAAGCAAATTTTGAACAGATTTATAAATAACTTTTGTTTGAAAATCATGTATAGAATTGCATTGCGACAACACCTCCTGAATCTCACTTGCAGAGGCTTCTGGAAAGGTGAACTGCAACAAAACCTTAAACATAGGATGCCTAGAAGCGTGTTTTAAAGCTTCATTTACCTCACTATCATGATAAGGTCGTATGTGATCAAATATAGAAATAACAGCACATTTAAATTAATAGCCACAAAAGAAACAAAATTATTTCAGTTTACTCTATTATAATTAACTAAGTTTAAATTGTCTTTACATTAGCAAAAACGGCCGTTGCATTCTCTGAAGTGATTTTAGCGATTTCATCAAGTGGCTTTTGGTAAATTGTCGCTAGTTTTTCTGCAACTAAGCTTACGTAACTACTCTCGTTACGTTTCCCTCTATAAGGTACTGGACTTAGGTACGGAGCATCGGTTTCCAATACAATATGTTTTAAATCAATTTCAGAAAGGAACTGATCTATTTTTCCATTTTTAAAGGTGACTACCCCTCCTATTCCTAATTTCATATTATATCCTATCGCCTGTAACGCCTGCTCTTTGGTTCCTGTAAAGCAATGGAAAATTCCAAAAAGATCTTCTCCTTTCTCACTCTCTAACACCTCAAAAACTTCATCAAACGCATCTCTACAATGAATCACAATAGGCAACTTATACTTCTTAGCTAGTTGAATTTGTCTCTTAAACGCATCTTGCTGTATCTCTAAGGTGCTTTTATCCCAATACAAATCGATTCCTATCTCCCCGACAGCACAAAAAGATCGTTCTGCAAATTGCGTCTCGACATGAGAAAGTTCTTCTTCGTAATTTTCCTTTACATGCGTAGGATGTAAACCCATCATCAAGAATATTTTGTCTGGATAGTTTGTTTCTAGATCATACATACGCTGCGTATATTCAGAATCTATCGCAGGAATAAAAAAACGATTCACACCAGCATCAATCGCTCGTTGTATCATAGCATCTTGATCTTCATCAAAAGCTTCACTATATAAATGGGTATGGGTATCTGTAAATTGCATGGCTCAAAAATAGAAATAGCCTACAACCTAACCTAGTACTTATATCAATTATAATTTAAAATCGGATAAAAATAATTTGAATTTTGGTGTGTCTAGATGAAGCAGAAAATCAAACCATAGCCTTAGCTACGGTTTGATTTTATTCTGAAATATAGGCGCTCTAGAAACTAATTATTTATGCTATTTTAAGTTTTAAGTGGTATTACATCAAATAAACTTCAAAATGTCCCTTGACATTATAGCTTTTTGAGAAGCTCTTGTGCATTTTTATAGTTTTCTGCTTCTTGCGGTAAGTCCTGCAAAATTTGTTTACATCGGTCTGTATCTCCTTGTTTTAAGAAATTTAAGGCATTATACCATTGTGCTTTATATTTAAAAACAGAATTCCCAGTACTCAAGTTTACAAAAATTTGTTCTGCATCAGCATAGTTTTCTATTTCTACAGAAGC
>JBLHOX010000134.1:0-7984 GCA_047623725.1 Dokdonia sp.
GTATAACTATATAAAGAAAATTGCAAAAGAAGGATTCTATTAAAAAACAAGCTTCACAACATTGGTGTGGAGCTTGTTTTTTTAGGATACGGTAGGTGTTCCATCGCTTACTGTTCTAACAGCTTGCTAAGAAGAAATGTGTTATAAAAAATGATAGCATTGCCAACCAGCCTAGAACATTCATTCCAGATATGTTGTTCTTTTTCTGTATCAACGCGAAATTTACCAGCATTCTCATGAAATATGGCGCGGTGCAGTTGATGATAAGCTTCACCACGGTTTAGAGCTTTTTGTACGTTTTGTCTAAGTGTCAAATTATCAATATATTTCAAAATATAAATGCTTTTATAAATATTATCTAGTTCCCACATAGCCCGTTTCGTGCGATTTTTTCTGGCATATGAGCTTAGCTTACCTATAATCACGCTCTGCGAGGTGCTCTTCAATCCTAATGACACCAATATTCTTTGTACGTTAGGCCATTCCTCTATGATGCACTGTTCTCTGATTTTTTTTGATGGTTTTAATAGCATATCTTCGTAATTAGCCATGTCTTTAAAACCGCAAAGCGATTCTGTTTGGGAACAGATGTCCTTGTAGCGTGGTGCAAATACATAAAGAAAAGCATGGAGAATCAAAAAGTTAACCTTGTTTGTTCCATGAGTGTCAACGGAATGAAGATCACTCTGAATATTCGATGTATTATTGTAGAGAATATCGAAGACGAAATGGCTCTCATGTTCATTTGCACCAATAATTTTAGCGTTGACTGGAACATTGTTGGAAACTAGTGTGTATGCGGATACGCCCTTACTAAGTCCGAAATACTTTGGTGAATGTCGAGCATTGATGGTGTCTTTTTGAGTCTCTACCTTTTGCCCATCGCTGCTGGAGTGAATAGTGCCCTCGGCAATGTTGAAATGCGTAAAGGCAGACAAGTTAAATAGTGCATTGCTAATTTTGTCATTTGCATTATGAAGATTTTCTGCTGTCAGATAACTCTTTGTGGCTGAAAATAATGTTTGATACGTTATATCAGAACTCTCGGCCATTTTAAATAGACCTTTATTAGTAGCCAGCGCGATTACAGCACCAGCAATATTGTCGTTTTCGCTTTCGCTTTTCATATAGTGGCCCATTCGATGGGTAAAAGCACTCATAAATCCACAATGCGAGTCTACAAATGACAGGAGTTCCTTAATTTCAATTTGCGGTAAATTAGCGAAAAGGGGATGGTTAGTTGTATCCTCTTGTTTCTTATATGGAAGGGTCCATGAAATACTTGTGCCTGAACCAATCAATTTGATTCCTTCATTTTCCCCATTCTTAATGCGCTGATTAACAGTTACTATCAACGTTTCAAGCTCTTCCTTCAATTCCGAAAGAGTCTCCTCGATTGGATCGGAAAGAATAGGAAGATTTAATTCCCGAATAAGCTGATCTTTATTTTCCCACTGTTTGTCATTTATGAGATCGTTTTCAAAACTTCTAAATCGCACGCTATCACGAATGTAATCATCTCCCGAATCCAAGCTCTGACGCAGTAGGGAATAGACCAAAAACTCATATCGGTTAGTACGAATCTCTGTAAATTTCCGCAAACTTCCATGGACTTTGATTTTTTTCTTTTCAATGATATACCGTCTGAGTTTACGGTTAATAAAGTCTTTCGGGAAAAGGTCTGACGCGACGCCTGACAAGGCTTTCTTTTCTTCGATTTTCAACTTAAGAAAAGAAACTGCATCGATGAGGCTATCTTTTTTAGAAGTACTTACAAAGTCAAGGCTCAACAGAATTGGTCGAATGTTTATCTTAAACGTTGGTGACAATTTTTCGCTCGCCTTCCACTCAAGCTCCACCTGGTCGAATCCTGTTTTAGAAATATATGTAGTGACCGTGGGAAACTTGTTTTTTTCGAGAAGACTGAATGCCAGCTGCCTTACTTCTCCAAAAGGAGTTTCGTCAGATATTTTATCGTCAACAAATAGGTCAAGTATTTTACCATTATTCCCCAACTGATGGTTACTTTCCATTCTCAACTCATAGATACTATTTTTAGACGCTAATTTGGCAGCAGCCTCATATTTTCTCACGTGATATATGAACGTATTCGCTAAGTTGTCATTAATTCGCTGGTAACGATGATAGACGAAACATATAAGGTAGATATATGCTAACAGGTTACTGAACCGCCGAATACTGAAGATACTATAATACTCCACAAAGGCTGCATAGTAGTTGATATTATCGTCTGAGACTTCCAAAAGGGGCAAAAAAACCTTGGCGAAGTCGTAAATTGGTTTCAATCGTTTCTGCTTGGTAATCTCCCGGGAAATCTGCTTATGGCTGAAATCTTTGGGTTCCTTTTTTAAGAGTGTAAGTATGTAAGAGTTGTCGTCAAGTGTCAAAAGTTCCTGCAGTCTTGTTTCAACGTCTTTGGTAATATGTTGCTTGGAAAAGACTGAAAGTCGTTCTCTTTCTTCGATAATTGCTTTACTGATAATCTTTTGCATGGTGCTATATGCAGGGAGTACTACTTTCGCTTTTTCGAGATAATCCAGAAGGTCTTTGAACATGTATATCGGTCTCGCGGATATTTTTATGCAACGTCTCGCCCGTTCCTGAAGACTTTCTTTCCAATTGGCATCACAGTCGTGATAGCTAACCAGAGAGAGAATTTTTTGTTGTTGATACCAACGAGTACTTTTAACTATATTGAAGGGATACGAGATAGATTCTGTGGGAAAATACTTGTTTTTAATGAATTCAAGGTCTTCTTTAATTTCATTATTAGTGAAGCTGAAAAACATTCGCTTGGCCTTAAAATATCCCAATTGAAGAATGAAAAATACTTTCATATCCAATGAACGATGACTATGAGCGAGGGCATATTCGTCGGCATCCATTGTAAAATAAAGGAACCGTTCTTCCTCGGATAGTTTAGGTAGTTTATAGATGTCATCGATTTCATTTGGGGAGAGAATAGTGATCCTTTCTACGAATTCTTTCAAGAACATTCCTCCTAAAAACACTAGTTATGCCAACATTTATTCTTTTTATTACATTAGGGACGCTTAATATTACAGATTGAGATTTATATAAACCGAATCTAGCTCATCTTTCGTGATCCCGATATAAGCTAGGCTTACTGATGGTGCTGAATGGTTTAAAAGCTTTTGAATCCGACTGATATCTATGCCGGTTTGGTAAGCGTGGTAACCAAAAGTTTTTCGCATAGTATGTGTGCCAATTGGATCCGTAATACCTACAGTCCGGGCTGCCGCGTTAATGATCCGGTATGCCTGTACTCGACTGATGACTTGCCCTCCCTTTCTACTGGGGAACAGGGTCGATGCCACGGGTAAATTAGTTTCAGCTAGATATTCTTTAACTGCCTTAACACAGGTCTCCGAAAGAGGGAAATCTTTTTCTTTACCCGTCTTGATTTCCAAGATCCGAATACGATTCTGGCGATATACGTTGCTGACTTTTAGCTGCAGCAAATCAGAAATCCGTAAGCCGGAGTTGATTCCTAAAGTGAAAAGCAACCAGTCCCGAAGGCTTTGCGCTTTTAGCACTTTTTTCATAGCCGCTAGCTTTTTTTTATCGCGAATGGGTTCAACTGTCCTCAAAACTTATCGTCTCCCTTAATGTATCTCTATTGCTTATATTATATAAAAGAAGTACATTGAAATCAAGTTCTAAAATGTTTTTATAATTCACAATGCCCACCAGTCCAGTAAAATAAAGGGTTAAGAGGATTTTTGCGAATGTAACACAAGTTAGTTGTGTTACATTCAATATTAAGATTTAACTCTCTATTGAACTTTTGGACGATATGTGTAAACAACCCCAAGTAATATTTTATTTTTTCCCACAATACTTTTAACTAATCAGATATTTGAACGGTGGACCGGAATAAAATTAGGGGTAGATGAAGTTACCTATGTATACTGTAAGTTCGTATATTATTTCGTGGTAGTGTATATAAGATATAATTCATTTATTTATTTACAATGCAATCCTTGGGGTACTTATCATTTCTTAAACCTTTAAATACAGGTTGTCGCAAACCCCCATTAACTGTTTTCATCATAAATTTTACTACACAAACAAGATTAGGCTCTATCCATACAGCATTATCATTACCTATTGGTAAATTAGCAAAAGGATGATAATCTTGTTTGGGTGTTGACTCAATTCTTCTGTAATCTTCTGATGATATACCTAAAGTTACATGACCTTTATATGTCAGTTCATTGCCTGAATATTGACCAATAACTATACTAATTACTCCTCTTCCTTTAAGAATATATCCGCATACCACAAAATCATCGTCCAGTATATATTTAAATTTAATCCAATCTTTAGTTTTCTTGTCCTGATAATATTTACTATCTTTTCTTTTGGCCACTATTCCTTCAAGATCATTTGTTTTAGCAAGTTGATAGAATTGTATTCCCTCCCCTTCTATATATCTGGAAATTGCAAAGCGTTCATTCTCCTTAATAACTTTCTCAAGCAATTTTTTACGCTCCAACAAGGGTAAGTCTGTAACAGAGTGATCTTTATAATAAAGAATGTCAAAAGCTGTAAAGCTCGCAGGTAATTTTGCAGCCGCCAGTTTTATTTTAAAGGTATTTGAAAGTGTTGAACGCTTTAAAATCTCATAAAAATTAGGCTTACCATCTTTAATAACTATTAACTCACCATCTAAAATACAACGACATTTGACTTGCTTGTGCATAGTGGATAGCTCCGGTACTTTTACAAGCACCTTAACATTTCTCTTGTTACGTAGATCTGTACCCTCTTTGTCTAGATAAGCAATGCAACGTTCTCCATCCAATTTTAATTCATATATATATTCAGGACTATCAAAGGCTTCTTGATTTTCTCCTATAAGCATAGGCTTAATACATTTCTTCTCAAATAAATCCATTACGCACCTTTTGGAGTTCTTTTGCGTTGTGGCGCTTTAGATTTCGGAGTTTTTGGAGTCTTTTTAATTTTATTTTGTTCAATACTAGCTTTCAATGCATCCATAAGGTTTATTACATTACCTGGAGTCTCAGATTTAGCTGCAACAATTTCCTTGCCTGCTATTTTTGTTTCAAGTAGTTCTCGTAACTTTATTTGATATTCGTCATTATACATTGAAGGTTCAAAAGGAGTAACCATTGAATTAATTAAGGCCTTTGCCATTGTAAGTTCAGCATCTATTATTTCAGGTTTGTTATATGATTTTGCTAAGTCTTTAATTTCCGCTTCATAGTACATCGTAGATATCAATATTCCATCCTCGCGAGGAATTATAGCAAGTAATGTTTCCTTTGTACCCATTACAGTTTTACCAATAGCAATCTTCTGTTCACTCATAAGTGCTGCTCTCAATAGCTCAAATGCCTTATCTCCACCCGCTAAAGGTGTAGCTTGATATGTTTTGTCATAAAAAATAGGAGAAATTTGATTTAATTGTGCAAAATGCATTATCTGTATTGATTTTTCTTTCTCAGTTTTAATTTTTTCTAAGTCATCATCAGTTACAACTACATAATTATCTTTATCATATTCATACCCTTTAATAATATCCTTTGTGGTTATTTCCTTGCCACAATGACTACAAGATTTTTTGTATTTAATTCTCGAATTATCTTCTATATGCAGCTGATTGAAATGTATATCGTTATCTTGTGTCGCAGTATACATGGATATTGGTATTGCAACAAGTCCAAATGAAATAACCGTTTTATGTGCTACAGCCATTTTTAACACCTCACTTTTTTATTAGTATACCCATTACTTAAGTTATTTACTAATTGGGGTATAACAATCCCATGAATGTTACATAGCAACATAACTACAAAGTGAAAAAACTTATTACTCTTTAAATTTTAAAACAAGCTTATTTTACTTGACTTCAAGCACATGTCATGTTAATATAAAATTATGAAATTATTTAGGGGGTATAAATAAAATGTATACTTATAAAATGAAGTTTTCTATTTTAAGTCCTACCTTTAAGCTTAAAGATGAAAAAGATACTCTATCTGTTGCTCTTGAGGAAGCTAAAGAGGAGTACAACAAGATTTATATTTATAAAAATGCTTGTGGAAGATTTATAAGGTCTATATCAATAGATACAGAATTAGAACGTATCTCTATGTGTCTTGAATCTACTGATAGACTTCCTTATCCTTCAAAATCTATATCTAAATTTACTAGAATATTAGTTAAATCGGGTAAAATTGTTGATTTGATATATAATAAACGGGTATTTGTTTGTGATGAGGTTATAGAAACATTAGATAGCTCTGTTAAAAAAATATTCATTAAAGATAGCGAGTTACTAGGTGTCCTGGCGCGCTGGATCATTGATGACAAATCAGACTCACCTTTGATGCACAAGCGAAAACGGGAAGTTATAGATTTATTAAAGGAAAAAATGGCAGAAATTATACCAGATGAACAATTAATAGAGGATTGGAGTTTATAAATTCATAAACTAAATATTAATATAACCGTTATGTTATGTTGATATTTGACGAGAGTCGGTATCAGCTTTTAATGGGAAATCCAGACTGTCAACAAGTATTACGCGTCTATTCCGATAGTTTTAATGGATACTATATATAAACATATTCCAATATTTTTCAGCAGAGAAAAAGACCACACTTTTAAATGCAGTCTCCTTTTTATCCAATAATAGGTTGCTCCCTATGATTTGGTTTTTTTAATTGTCATACTAGTAATTGATTTAATTGCATATGCACCAAATAAGGTTATACATAAAATGGCTACTGAGCCAATAATAACAACAGAAGTATCCATAATTTCATCTCCTTTTTCTAAATTATTTTATATTAAAAATTTATGTTTAATTTTTTTGTAATGTGGTATACTGTAAATAAGTAAAGAAATAGCGAGAGCTACATATGTGATTAATAAATTAAACTAATTATGAGTATTGTTTTGTATATAAGAAGGTGCCTGCCTTCTTATATTTCTTTTTTTGCGTTCTTTTTTCGGTATATCCAATTGAACCAGATTTTGATTAGCTACAGTTGTACATCCGAAAGTTAAAGTAGATTCTACACTACCCTCTGTTAAGTTTACTGCTATTTTAGTTCCTACTTCTATATCTTTGTTCACGACGTTTTCAGCAAAATGCACTAAAATTGCCAGTATAATTATTATTGTAATTGCTAAAAGAAATACAATTACAATTATTGTTTCATTTTTATTCATATTTTACTTCTCCTCTGTGCCTTATTTTTTAAACTACTGTTTGCACATATGTAGCTCTCACCACTACTGATTTAGCATACAATGACGTATACATAAACCACATTAAAGACCAAACAGTAGAAACTTCGCACAAAGTATAATGTATGTCAATTTCTAGCACCTTAACGGTACATATTATGTTTATTTTCCGGCATTTTTACTCACAATTTATATAGAAACTTACTAATGTCTTACTTTAATTATACCATAATTTACACAATATAACTATGTTTTCATGTGGCTAATTAAAGATTTATATAAGCTATTGTTTGCTTGGTTTACCCTTTGTTAGTTTATTGAAATTTGTCTGTAGTTCATTAAACTTGCTCTGTAGTTCATTAAATTTACCCTGGTGTTCAGCATACTTTCCTTTCATATCTGCAAGCTGCAATATTACCTCAGCTAACGCCATTTTTTTATCTGCCTCATATTCTGATTTCATTGAAGTCTTAATACGTTTTAGTTCTTTCTCTTTGTCAGCATCATAACTATCTATTTTACTATTAAGAGCTGTTAGTTCCGTTTGGTATCTGGCTTCTATAGAAGATATCTCTGATTTTCTAAATGATTCGTAAGCGATGGAACAAACACCGTAATGTAAATTAACCTCCCTTTTGATATACTTTGATAAAGTAGTCGATGGGAGGTTTTATTTTGAGATCCACAGCTAAAGATCAGCTTCTCTGGGAGCAAAGAA